>NZ_AGAF01000231.1 GCF_000224515.1 Desulfosporosinus sp. OT
ATGGTGGAGAAACCTCGTCCAGAAGATGCCCCAGAAACTCATCTAGCCATTATGGGACGGTATATTTTGAATCCGGAAATTTTCGATATTTTGAGTGTCCTTCCAGCGGGCAAAGGTGGGGAGATTCAGCTCACGGATGGGATTAAGGAACTTGGGCTTTCTCAGGAAATCCTTGCTTATGAATTCGAAGGTCGGAGGTATGACGTTGGAGACAAGTTAGGCTTTGTGGAAGCAACGATCGAATACGCCTTGCGTCGGGGAGATCTTTCGGAGGATCTTATTACTTTCTTACGTAATTTCCTTCAGAAAACAGAACTACTCGGCTAAAGAGCCTCCTGATTCCAGAGCTCGCCTCGCTCCGCTCGGTAGGAGACGGGTACTTCCTGAATATTGCCGAACCGACCATTAAAATCCAACTAAAGAGAGGACTAAAACTGTTGTGCTGTTGCCTTTTAAAATCGCGTGGCGGTTTCTGCTTGATAAGAAATTACAAACGCTCTTAGTCATTTTCGGCATAGCCATAGGAGTCTCTGTTCAGATTTTTATCGGTCTGGTCAGTCAAGGACTTGAAAAGACATTAGTCAATAAAGTTTTAGCTTATAGTCCCCATATTACCGTGTACTCCAAAAGTGGAGGATTTAGTGACTGGCAGAAGGAAGCGGACAGGATCAGAAGCAATTTTCCGGAAGTTAAAGCGGTATCCCCAAATGTCAATAGCCAAGCGTGGATAAAACTTGGGAAAATGACGATCCCTATACTTGTACGGGGGTTTAATATCTTAGACACCGAGCGTCTATATAACATTACAGCGGCAATTTACGAAGGAAGTTCACCGGTTAACAATAATGAGGTTTTACTCGGCAAAGAATTAGCTGAGCGATTAGGTGTCAAGGTCGGGGATGAGGTCAGTATCTTAACCCTTGGTAGACAAACGGCGACCATGAAAATTGTTGGCTTGTATGATTTTGATGTTGCTAAGATTAATAATGCGTGGGTGATTTCGAATTTAACTACCGCACAAAACTTCATCGGTTTTGGTGATAAAGTGACTGGGATTGAGTTAGAGATTGACGACCCATTTCAAGCAGATGTTGTCAGTGACCAAATTAGCAGAGCCCTGTCAGGGGAAGAGTTAGCACTTTCTAATTGGAAAGATCAGAATCAGTTAATAGTCAGTGCTATCGTAGGTCAAAAACTAGTAACCCTTGTCATCGAATTTTTTATTATGTTGGCGACCATTATAAGTATTATCAATATATTGACAATTAACGTCTTCCAAAAATCGAAACAAGTTGGTATTTTAAAGGCTATGGGTCTTACGGATTTTTCATCGAGCCTTGTATTCGTCTATCAAGCGTTATTACTTAGTCTTGGAGGAATCGCGCTTAGTCTTGGTTTCCTTGCCGTTTTTCTTAGAGGATTTAATCGATACATTGTGACTGCCCAAGGATTGCCCGTGGTTAAGGTTACAGTGGATCATAGGTTTATTGGTCTGTCTATCCTTATTTTCTTTGGGGTTTCAATGTCAACTGCCATTTTTCCTGCGCTTAGGTGTATCAAATTAAACCCAATTGAGGTAATTAAAAATGCCTAATGTTATTGAATTAATAGATATTAACAAAACTTATGGGACTCGGGTAAAGTCACAAATTCTTTATGATATTAATTTAGAAATTGAGGAACACAGCATTAACTCAGTTATTGGAGCTTCTGGAAGTGGTAAAACGACGCTATTAAATATTATGGGTATCCTCGATAGGCCCACTTGTGGGGAAGTTGTCATTGATGGATCTAATACTAAAAATATGACGCAGTGCAAATTAGCGAAATTACGGAATCAGGCTATGGGGTTCATTTTTCAATTTCATTTTTTATTACAGGAGTTCAATGTTCTTGACAATGTACTCATGCCTAGTGAAATACAAAGAAACAACCGATCTGAGGTGAAGGAAAGGGCGAATCGATTATTAGATATGTTGGGGCTATATAAGTATCGTCGCTACAATGTCCTGGATCTATCTGGAGGTCAACAGCAACGCGTAGCGATTGCCAGGTCGCTGATCAATAACCCTAAGATCATCTTGGCTGATGAGCCAACGGGAAATCTAGATTTACATAGCTCAGAAGATGTTTATAACATCTTTAAACAAATGAATAAAGAGTATGGTGTTGCTTTTGTCATTGTAACCCACGACAAACATTTAGCTGGCCGCGTCATTAGAATTCAAGATGGAAAAATCATGCTCCCACACAACGAGAGCAGAATACAAAAGAGTCACACGTGATGTGTGACTCTTTTGTATTCTGCTCTCAATCATGAATCAACCTGTAGGAAATACATAGGAATTTATTTGTTTGTCCTGTACCTTATACGGATGTACAAATAATGAAAGCGTCTTATAATAACTAGGATATAGGTGTCGTATGCGCTCACATCCACAATATAATATGGAAGTTGACACGTCGATTATGTTTTATACGAGGAACTTTTTGTATAAAGAAGCGCAATGGGACCTAAGTATTACTTGCCGGGAAATTTGCCTAGGATATTCAAGATCAAGTCAATATTTCGGCTTATAAAAGAAGTTGTCTTGTTAACTATTAATATTCTTGATTTATAAAAATATTTTATGTGAGGCAATGGCTTCAGAAGGGGTCTGGAACACATGGAAAAAATTCGATGCCTGACTGTATTTGGCACAAGGCTTGAGGCTATTAAAATGGCTCCGTTAGTTAAAGAATTTCAGAAATTCCCAGACAGAATTGATAATAAGGTATGTGTAACTGCTCAGCATAGAGACATGCTAGATCAAGTGCTTAGTATCTTCCAAATTGAGCCAGAATTCGATTTAAACATAATGCAGCATGGACAGACTCTGACACAAATTACGAGTCGTGCGTTAGAAAAATCGGAGAAGGTGATTGTGGAAACTAAGCCTCATATTGTATTGGTGCATGGAGATACTTCAACCACTTTTATGGCGGCGCTGGCTGCTTTCTACCAACGAATAACTATAGGACATGTAGAGGCAGGCCTAAGAACGTATGATAAATATTCCCCTTTTCCTGAGGAGATAAACCGTCAATTAACAGGCAATATAGCAGACCTGCATTTTGCTCCTACCTGGATATCTGCAAATAACTTATTAAAGGAAGGTAAAAAACAACAAAACATTTTCATGACAGGCAATACAGTAATTGATGCTATGAAAACTACTGTACGCAGCAATTTTAATCATCCTATCTTTGATAACTTTGGTAAGGATTATAGGCTGATTTTCATGACTGTAAATAGTAGAGAAAATATCGGTCAACCAATGGAGAATATTTTTCGCGCGGTACTTCGGATTGTTGATGATCATAATGACGTTGTTGTTGTCTATCCAATGCACAGAAATCCGGCAGTAAGAGAACTGGCAGTAAGAATTCTTGGAAATCGTTTACGAATACATCTCATTGAGCCATTGGATGTCATAGAAGCTCATAATTTTATGGCTCGTTCGTATCTAATACTTACTGATTCTGGGGGAGTTCAGGAAGAAGCCCTGTCGCTCGGAGTACCCGTTCTTGACTTGAGGAATACTACCGAACGGCCAGAAGAAATCAAGGCAAGAACTTTAAGACTTGTTGGGACAAATGAAGAGGACATCTATAACTTGAGTTATGGTTTACTGAACCACTCGTTCGTTTACCGTACAATGACTTCAGTGAATAATCCATACGGAGATGGTCATGCATCCGAGAGGATAAGAGAAGCCGTTTTGTACTACTTTGGCTTAGGAGAGCGGCCAGACAATTTTGAGGGTTAAAGCTTAAAGTCGCCTGTTACAAAGTTCTATTTTTTCATTCCGGTTAATGCAGTGTAAATATTGGCCTCGCCCGCGCCAAAGAGCTCATCGGTTCCAGGTTTACCTAAATCGATCGCTGTCTTTTGAATCAATGCGGTTACTTGGGCTGGGGTCAATCCCGGATTATGGGCTTTAATGACACCAGCAATCCCAGCAACTTTCGGTGAAGCCATTGAGGTACCTTGCATCAGTGCATAGCCTCGAAGATTTGATGTTATATAGGGTTTCATGTTCGTCGGATAGGTGCTTAACGTATGGTAGTGGAGATCCCGAAGGTTGAGATCACCGGTTTGATCATAAATTGGTCCATAGTCACCACCGGGGGCGGCTACATCGATGGAACGGGATCCATAATTAGAGTAGAAAGCAATTTTATCTTTAGACCATTCATTAGAAGAGGATACGGTGATAACTCCCGGGGTTTGTCCCGGTACTTCGCGAGATGCGCCTTTAAACTGAAGTCCTAAGTCTCCGTAGGTTTGGTTCATGTAACTTGTAATTGTAGTCGGATTATTTAAGTTAAGCGACTCATTCCCCGCAGCCGTGACGACGGTGACATTATGATCTACAGCGTATTGAAGAGCCCGTCTGTATAAAAGTGCATCGGCAATGTCACTATAAGCATTTTTCTCATCCAGGTATGTATAACGAGAGATGGCATCGAATCCACCGATGGACAGATTTATGACGTCCACTTTGTCTTTAGCCGCTTGTACAATAGCCGGTACAATCCAGGTCGTCGATGTATTGCCGTTGGCAGAGAAGATACGATAAGCACGGATTCCCAAATTAGGGCCAATCCCTTGCATTTTGCCATTTGCTGCAATAGAACCCGCAACGTGCGTACCGTGCCCGAAGCGATCCTCATAGTCATTAGGATCACCAGTTTCGGTTGCGTCTCCGTCTGCATTGGCCGGTACAAAGCTTTGCCCGCCAACAATGTTAGTCTTCAGATCTGGATGGTTAAGATCAATCCCAGTGTCAATGATACCGACAATCGCCTTGTGGATTACTGTTCCGTTGGAGCTTACCACACCGCCAGTCTCCAGTGCATAAGAATCTCCATTATGAGTAATCCGTTGAATATCCCATTGATAGTTCCAGTAACTATCGGTTTGATCTGCTTGAGGAATGTCTGTAACAGGTTGACCGTTAGCAGCCACCGGGTTAACTTCTTTATTTTCTAATTTTGAAACCAACTCGACGTTTGCGGCTTGGATTCCTTTAACCACTTTGAGATTATTTAAAAAAGACGGGTTATCGGATTGTACCTCGAGTCCTGACACCTCAGGCAATACTTGAAGTACCGTGCCTCCTGCTTGAGAAATAACTAGATCATAGTCCGCTGGAATTTGCTGCTGGAAAGCAATCGTGTAATTGGTGTTTGTCGGAGCCGCCTCGGCTGGAGTATTAAACGTAGCCAAGATTAGGCTCATAACTACTACCAAGCCAAGAAACTTATTTTTATTCACTTTTTGCCACCCTCTCTCTTAAATATGAGTTATTCTTATTGTATCTACCAAGTTCCAAATGCACGTTTTTTGTGGTGTGGTCGGTTTTTCCATGTGCATAGACAGGATGCCCACAAATCCTTGCTGGGGCCTACATTTTCTGATATTTTTGCAAGCCCTATATAGGTAAAATTGAATATTTATTTAAGACAGCTATTGCTGTTTCCTTTCAGATATATTTACAGCATCTTCTCCAGAAACGTTTTGATCCTGGAATGACGAGGATTTTCAAAGAACTCTTTTGGACTGCTATCTTCCAAAATTTTACCATCATCCATAAAAATTACTCGATCGGCTATTTCCTTAGCAAACCCCATTTCATGGGTTACAATTAACATGGTCATATGTTCTTGAGCAAGTTTTTTTATGACACTGAGTACTTCGCCGACTAGCTCAGGATCTAAAGCAGATGTTGGTTCATCAAAAAGCATAATATCGGGATTCATGGCCAGAGCTCGAGCAATAGCCACCCGCTGTTTTTGTCCCCCAGATAATTTTGAGGGAAAGGTGTCCTTTTTTTCCAGCAGACCCACCTTAGCTAATTGTTTTTCGGCAATTTGGACAGCCGTGGCTTTCGTCACTTTATTAACGGATATGGGTGCTTCCATCACATTGCCCAACGCTGTCATATGGGGGAAAAGATTGAAGTTTTGAAACACCATACCCATTCTTCGGTAGGTAGCTCTGACCTCTTGAGGCGTTGCAGTCACCTTAATGCCTACATCTCCAGCTGCCTCGATCACGATACCTTCTATCTCGAGTAGGCCTTGGTCGATTCTTTCCAATTGATTCATGCAGCGGAGCAAGGTGCTTTTACCCGACCCACTGGGACCGATTACGGCAACAATTTCCCCTTTAGCTACTTCTAAGGAAACCCCTTGTAAAACATGGAGACTACCAAAATATTTGTGAATATTGTTCATGCGTATCATCGTCACTGATCCACTCTCCTACTCATAAATGGAATACATCTTTTCTAACTTGCCAAATAGTTTGACAAGAACAGACGAAATAATTAAGTATAGAATAAATGCTACAATAAATGGAGTGATATCAAAATCCCTTGTGAAAATCTGAGTGGCAATACGCAATAAATCAGGCAGACCAAGTACAGCCAGAAGGGCTGTATCTTTCACTAAGTTGACAGCTTCACTGCAGGTAGTCGGCAAAACTCGTCTCACGGTTTGGGGTATAATGATTCGGCGCATTGTCTGAGGATAGGTCATACCTAAGGTTTTAGCTGCTTCATATTGACCTTTGTCTATGGATTCAATTCCACCTCGGAAAATCTCCGTCAAATAGGCCCCATAATTCAAAGCATAGGTAATAGTCGCTGCGGCAAAGGGAGAAAGCCTGATACCAATGACAGGTAAGCCATAGAACATAAAGAACAATTGGAGTAGGAGTGGTGTTGCCCGCCAAACCCAAGTATATAAGAATAAAACCTGCTTAATAAGTTTCGAACCCTTTACTTTGCCAATAGCTGCTAAAAGCCCCAAAGGTAAAGCAATTACCAAAGTAGCCACATAAATCTTAGCGGTGAGCTTTAAGCCCGATAAAATGAACGGAAGAATATTTAGAACGTATTCCATATGATCCATAATCTTTTCTTGTCCCCTTACGTTTGTCCATAATTGACCGTTATTTTAGTTGCCTTCTTTAGAGCGGTAGCAATCCTAGCTCGTCTTCCTTATTCGTAGAGAGAGTATTTCTTCTCCAAGCGGGAAAACGTTAGTACTAAAATGGAGGAAATAATTAGATAGATGATAAAGGCTATAAAAAAGGCAGTAATTCTGAAATCCCTGGTAACCACTTCCTTGGCTGAACGTAGTAAATCGCCCATACCAATAGCTGCAACCAATGCGGTGTCCTTAAAAGTTAGCAAGGCTTCGCTGCAGGTAGCAGGCAGCACACGTCGGATTGTTTGCGGAATGATGATCCGACGTATCGTTTGTACATAGGTCATTCCTAAAGCTTTAGCGGCTTCGTACTGTCCTTTGTCTATGGATTCAATCCCTGCTCGAATAATTTCAGTTTCATAAGCCCCTACATTCAAAACAAAAGCAATGATTATGGATACTAAGGGGGATAAATTGATGCCAAAGTATGGTAATCCGAAGTAAATAAAGAACAATTGGAGTAGTAGTGGTGTGCCCCGCCAAATCCAAGTATATAAGAATAAAATTCTTTTCAGAATTTGTGGACCGGACACTTTGCCTATAGCTACCAAAATGGCCAAAGGAGGCACTAAAATTATGACAATCGCATAAACTGTGAGCGATAGCTTTAGGCCTTTCATAAGAACAGGTAATATTGTCAAAACATACTCCATCGTTTTCTCCTATCCCTTAATGATTGTCTATGTTTTCTTTAAAAACAAGGAATAGGAAGTTTCGTTCCTATTCCTTGTTCCATATATTTGTTATTCAATTACTTGATGATATCGGTCCCAAACCATTGATTGCTGATTTTGGCAGCAGTGCCATCGGTTTTCATTTCTTTAAGAACTCGATTAAGTTCTGTAAGGAAGGTTTTGTCTTCCTTACGGACACCGACACCAAACGGTTCTCTGCCAAAATCGCCCTCTTTTTCTGTCAAAATATAATACTTATCCGTTGTTTTGTCTGTAGAGATCAAGAATCGGGCGTTCATTTCATTGGTTACTACTGCATCAATGCGGCCAGCCTCTAAATCCATTAAGGCTACCGTAGGACTTTCAAACTTTTTAATCTCTTTAATTTGAGACGATATCGGATCTTTTGTGATAGCAGGTTCTGCAGTGCTGCCTAATTGGAGTCCGATAACTTTACCCGCTAATTCGGCTTTAGTCTTTATCGGTGAACCGGGTTTTACGACGATAATATTTCTATCTGCCATATAACTGTCGGTGAAACCAATTTCTGCCTGTCTTTCGGGAGTGATGCCCAGGGCGTTCCAAATGAGGTCAATGTCTCCGTTTTTCAAATTCAAAAGAACTCCATCCCATTGTACAGGCTTAAATACAGCTTTAACACCCAGCCGTTTAGCAGCTTCTTTAGCTAAATCGATATCAAAACCAACCAACTCTCCATTTTTATCACGGAAGCCTGCAGGTGGGTAATTATCATCGAGGCCAACGACAAATTCCCCTTTTTCCTTAATTTTATTCCATGATTGATCGCCTGACTGTTGTGTTTCTGCGGTTTTCTGAGCACATCCTGCTCCTAAAAGAACAACTGCCCAAATTGTAATAAATAATACTAACCATCTTTTTTTCATCTATATCCTTCCTTCCTATAAATGTACTGTCTAATCTAAATCGGTATTATATTGGTTCTCAATTTTGACAAATTAGGGTGTTCAATTAAACGCTTTTCATATTAACAAAGGCATCCCTCCAGACTTAAGATATCACACAAACTATCGTCTAAGCGCATTTAGCAACTTAAAAAAGACTCAGTTCTTGCCCTTATGCTTAGAAGGTATAAACTTGCGTTATCTACCTTCTAAGCATAAAGGCAACTAGGCAGCCGCCTTCGCCAGCCAAGTTTTTTCTTTATCTGTTCCGGAAATCAATGGTACAAGGTAAGGCGTAGATATGCTTACTTTATTCTGGATGATTGCCATATTTCCTTTTTTATTACGGCTCAAACAGCGAAAAAATGACAGATTTTGAAGTGAAATCAGGCAGAAGCCGTACATGAATGCGCGGCTTCAATGAGAGCAGGTGTAATTTCGGAAAGCCAGCAAAATTATCCTTAACAGGAATTTAATATCTGGACAATATTACCTTTACAACCTCGTTCTATAATAAAGAAATTGAGTGATTCATGGGTTACTCAGAACTGAAGGCAACTTCAGTGTCCAGTAGCGGTAATTTATATAGAAGGAGGTATATCAAATGAGAACAAAAGAAGAGTATTATGAATTGGTTTTAGCGAATAGAAAGATCGCCAGCAATCCTGAAAACTTAAAGTGCACATGTAGCGCAATTCTATGTGAATGGCATGGTCGTTGTCGGGAATGTGTTGCATTACATAGATATCACCAAGACCATGTCCCGGCCTGTCTTCAGACCTTTATCAACGATAAGCTGAAAGCTATCGTTAAAATCGGGGAATTAAACGCTGTTGAAAAAGAAAGAACGCCAACTGAATACAGAAAATATGTTAAAGAGCAAGATGAGCTACTGTGCGCTCAAGCAAAATCATAATGATATAGAATTACTGGAACAAAAATATTATAATTGAGACGGCAGACAATTTAATTTTAGTTTTAGAAAGATGTACTGCGCAGAGGAGATATTGTTACTTATGAAATTAATATCATGGAACGTAAATGGAATTCGAGCTTGTGTAAAAAATGGTTTTCTTGATTTTTTTGCAAAGGAAAATGCAGATATCTTTTGCATTCAAGAAACAAAAGTGCAGGAGGAACAGATTCCATTTAGGGTAGAGGGTTATTATCAGTATTGGAATTTTGCTCAGAAAAAAGGTTACTCTGGGACAGCAATCTTTTCTAAAATGGAACCTAACAAGATTGTCTATGGAATGGGTAAAGAGGAGCATGATCAAGAAGGCAGGGTTATAACATTGGAGTTTGGAGAGTACTATGTCGTGACTGTCTATACGCCGAATTCCCAGAGAGGACTTGCTAGACTGGAATATAGAATGAAATGGGAAGAAGATTTTTTAAACTATCTTAAGGACTTGGAAAATTCAAAACCAGTCATAGTTTGCGGAGATCTAAATGTTGCCCATACAGAAATTGACCTTAAAAATCCCAGCACAAATCGAAAAAATGCTGGTTTTTCAGCGGAGGAAAGAAATAAATTTGATGAACTGATGAACAATGGTTTTGTAGATACGTTTCGTTTTTTCTATCCGAATAAGACAGAAGCTTATACATGGTGGTCGTATATGTTTAATGCCAGAGCTAATAATGCAGGATGGCGGATCGATTATTTTTGTGTTTCTGCAGGATTAAAAGATCAACTAAAAGAAGCCATTATATATAAGAATGTGTTAGGATCAGATCATTGCCCCGTTGGGTTAGAGATATTTTAAGATACTTCCTTTATGGTAGGAATAGATATTGTGGGATAAATTAACAAAATAGATATTTAATGCATTGGTCGACAAGATACAAATTTCTCGATCAATGCATTATTTTTTGAGTTGCAGGATTTGAGGAAGGAAAAAATGAAGAAAATGTGGAAATATACATATAATGCTAGATATGTAAGGCTATTCGGCATTACCGAACGCTTACCTAGATCTTCTAGTATAGGAAAAAGAAGTTAGTTATTGTAGACATGCATTTTCCTGAGCAAATATTATAAAAATTTAATCATGCTATCGAAGGGGGGAGATATTTGAAATTTAAATTAAATAAGATACCAAGCGAGCATAAAGATGCGTTTTATGAAAATTTATTTTGTATGAATGCCACTAGAAGTATTACTATGCTATTAATTATTGCATCTATAGAAATGATTCTCTTCTTAGGCGAGTTGTTTTTTGAATCTAATACAGAAGGTATTCATAAAATCATGCTTATCAAATTGATCTTTGTGGTTATATTTTCATTTTTTGCGGTTCTATTATGGCTCTTTGAAAAGCTTAAATACTATAAAATTTTAAGAGCAATTGTAAGATTGGTAGTATTTGTTGCTATTTTATTAGCTGTTGTTAATACCCTAGCTGCGCAGACCTTGGTTTCTGACATTTCAATTTATATTATGGCACTGTATATTTCAACAGCAATTATTAGAATTTCTCATATCGACTATATCATTATTAATAGTTTGTGTTTTATTTATTTTGCACTTGGAATGCAAACTGCACAATCCAATCCACAATTCATCAAATGGTCCATTATCAATGCCATAATTTTAAATGTTATTGCAGTCGTTATAGCCAGAATCTTATTTAGTCAGAATGTAGAGATTTTTCTCGATAGAATTAAGATTGATAGACAGCTTCAGGCCTTGCAATATATGGCAGATCATGATGGTTTGACGAACCTTTATAATCATCAGGCAATCTCCAGCATCATTGAAAGGGAAAAGGAGTTATGTAAAGCTTCTAAAGATAATTTGTGTTTAGCAGTGATTGACATTGACAATTTCAAAAAAATTAATGATCAATATGGTCACATTATGGGTGATCAAGTGTTGAAGAAGATTGCCGAAAAAATAAAAGAAAATGTTCGCGAACATGATTTTGTAGCTAGGTATGGCGGAGATGAGTTTGTAATCTTATTTCCAGGCGTCACGGTAGCGGAAGCTAATAGAATTTGTGAAAGAATTCTTGATTCGATTCTCAAAGTTGGACCGACTGAAGCTAGTGTAACAGGGAGCGTCGGGTTAATAAATTTAACTGAAAGTAATTATTATGATTTCTTTGAAAAAGCAGATATGAAAATGTATAAAGCTAAAAATTCAGGTAAAGCACAAATTGTATGTTAGACTAAAGGAGAGCTTTTTATGCGTTATGATGAACTTAAAACTAAGGTCAATACGGGAGATTTAATTCTATTCGAAGGAGAATATTCTATCAGCAAAACAATAGAAAGGCTTGAGGGGTGTCCGTACTCACATGTTGGAATGGTCATTCGAGTGGAAGGCTTTGAGGATCCATTATTCTTCGAAGCAACAACTTTAACAAATTTAGAAGATCAGGTGACAGATAATCCAAATAAAACTTTAGCAGGCCCTAAAATTGTGAATCTATACGAGCGTCTGAAACATTATGGTGAAGATGTTAAACCGTATGTTCCGCCTAAGTTTGCCTATAGGCCCTTGCATGTGGATCGAGCCGGGATGACAGATGCTTTATTAGTCTTACACAAAAGTTATTACGGTATTGCTGATCCAAAAGAGATTCAGATGATTTGGGAAGTGATTCTTGGCAGATGGTTTAGAATAAAAGCAAAAAAGAACAACTTTTTTTGTAGTGAATGGATTGCCTTAGCATACCAAGCATTAGGACTAATTAATACAAAGTACCCATATAACTCATATATGCCAAAGGATTTTACATCAATGAGTAGTTTTTTGAAGCTTCAAAAGGGAAGCTTTGAGAAAGAAATCCCTATGCAGGTATAATGATATATATTTTAAGGTTGAAATAAAGCAATCGGGAAGTAGATTAGTTATTAATGAAAGTAACTATGTCCGAATGAATTACATCATCTATAATCATTGTTGATTGTATACTTGGCCTATGGAGTTGCAAAATGTTCAACTAATAAATATAATCTGTAACATATGAAGAAGTATTAATAAAGGAGTTTTGAATACATATGGCATTAGTGAATGAAAACTACCTGAAGTTACCTGGAAGTTATCTTTTTTCTGAAATAGCCCGTAGAGTAAATGAATTTAAAGCAAACAATCCGGAGGCCGATATTATCCGTTTAGGAATCGGAGATGTCACGCGTCCACTGCCAACCGCAGTCGTCAAAGGGATGCAAGAGGGTGTCGAAGAGATGGGACGTTCGGAAACCTTTCGAGGATATGGTCCAGAGCAAGGCTACCAGTTTCTTATTGAAAAGATTATCGAAAATGATTTTACCCCTCGTGGTGTTGAACTCTCTGCTGATGAAGTTTTTGTTAGCGATGGGGCAAAAAATGATACGGCAAATTTCCAGGAGCTTTTCGGAATTGAGAACATAATGGCGGTAACTGATCCTGTCTATCCAGTTTATGTTGACAGCAATGTCATGGCTGGGCGGACAGGAAAATTTAATATTGAAAAAGGACAGTATGAAACTATTGTGTATCTCCCGTGCACAGAAGAAAATGGCATGAAGCCTTCTCTGCCTGAGACACACGTAGATATGATCTATCTCTGTTTCCCAAATAACCCAACTGGGATGACGCTTTCTAAAGAGGAACTGAAACAATGGGTGGACTATGCTCGCGAAAACCGCTCTATTCTTTTGTTTGATGCAGCTTATGAAGCATTCATCAGGGAAGAGGGTGTACCGCACAGTATTTTTGAAGTTGAAGGTGCCCGAGAGGTCGCAGTAGAATTTCGAAGTTTCTCTAAGACCGCAGGTTTTACTGGAACCCGCTGTGCGTATACGATTGTTCCGAAAGAAGTCAAGGTATATGACTCTAAGGGTGAAGCACATAGTCTCAACCAACTCTGGCTAAGAAGACAAACCACTAAGTTCAATGGAGTGTCTTATCCGGTACAAGCGGGAGCCGTTGCTGTGTTCTCGGACGAAGGAAAGAAGCAGATTAAAGAAACGATTGATTACTACATGGAAAATGCCCGGATTATCCGAGAAGGTTTGCAAGACGCTGGCTATACAGTGTTCGGTGGAGTCAATGCGCCCTATATCTGGATGAAGACTCCGAATAATATGGACTCCTGGCAGTTTTTCGATAAACTGATGGGGGATGCCCATGTCGTAGGAACCCCAGGAGCTGGCTTTGGTGCGAACGGAGAGGGATATTTCCGGTTAACAGCGTTTGGCACTCGGGAAAATACACTTCAGGCGATTGAAAGGATTAAGACGAGAATGTAGTCTTAAAGTGAGCTTTGAGTCATTAGTCTGTGGTCAATAATTACAGTTAAAACCCGCTTGAGTATTATACTAAGGCGGGTTTCTTAATTCTAGAGTAACCTAGATACCTAATTTTTTGTCTACGATTACAATCACCAAAGCTTCTTTTCCATAGTTTGATGACCATGATTCAACGCAAAGTTGCCGAGTATCTCCGCATATGAATCAAGTCTACACGCTCAGAAATCACTGCGAATTTTAGCGCGCGTTTTTAAATCTGACTGACCTTCAAAGTCTGGGACTCAGCGGAAAGTTAGATGACCTGTGATATAATCGCTATGGGTCCATAACTTATTGGTTTATAAAAAGGTTTGGCTTTGTTCTTACAGATATAAACTTATTGAGGGAAGGTTATATACTGCGTGCGAAGCCTGTTTAGTTTGGTACGAAGATAATAAATACTAATAATCGATGATGAGGAGGTATTTGCATGATCGGATTTATTACGAATTGGTTTACGGGATATGGAGTTGATGAGAGGGCAGTCAGCTATCTGTCTACAGGAATTTTTGTAATATTTATCGCCTTGCTCAGCATAGTTGCCTATTTTCTCACCAAGAAAGTAGTTCTCAGAGTGCTTACTCACTTAATACATAGTAATAAATTTGCATGGGACAATGTAATGCTGGATAGAAAAGTCTTTCATAAACTATCTCACCTTGTGCCGGCAATTATTATTTATGCCTTTGCCCCAGCATTTCCCAAGCAGGCTGCAATTATTATTCAGAGATTTTCAACGGTCTATATCGCTTTAGTTGGAATTTTTGTGCTTGATGCTTTATTAAATTCTGTCGATGATATTTATAGAACGTACGAGGTCTCCAAGAATAAACCCATCAAAGGCTATCTTCAAGTAGTGAAGATTTTTGTCTATATCTTAGGTGGGATTATCATCATCGCCACGATAATCGGACAAAGTCCATTATTGTTACTAAGCGGTATTGGAGCTTTAACGGCTGTTCTGTTATTAGTATTTAAAGATTCATTGCTGGGTTTGGTTGCAGGCATTCAGTTGTCTTCAAATGACATGATTCGCTTAGGGGACTGGATTGAAATGCCCAAATATGGTGCGAACGGAGACGTCATAGATATATCTTTGAATACTGTTAAAGTAGAGAATTTTGACAATACCATAACGACGATCCCAACGTATGCTCTTGTATCGGATTCCTTTAAGAACTGGCGTGGTATGACCCAGTCAGGTGGTAGAAGAATCGAACGTTGTGTCTATATAGACACAACCAGTATAGCTTTTTGCACTGCTGAAATGGTAGAAGAGTTTGAGAAAATTCATTATCTCGCCGACTATATCAAGGGTAAGAAAGATGAGATAGCTCTATACAATCTCGAAATAGATATTGACGAGTCACATTCGGTTAATGCTAGGCGTCTGACAAATATAGGTACGTTCAGGGCCTACATCAAGTTTTATCTCAAGAATCACCCTAAAATTCATCAGGAAATGATTCAGATGGTGAGACAATTACCATCTGGAGAAAACGGTTTACCCCTTGAGATTTATGCCTTTACCAATGATACCGAATGGGTCAATTATGAGACTATCCAATCGGATATTTTCGATCACATAATTGCTGTCGTGCCCGAATTCGGGCTTAGGGTTTTTCAGAAACCTACTGGCTATGATATCAGAGTATCATTAAAGGACAGGGACATCTTCAACGTGTAGCACGGGCGCCGTTGACAATCCCTGCGCAATGCCATTTGTGGAACTGGCTAAAGCAATTAAGATTGATCTCGAATCGTTATTGGGTTAATTTCACCAGATGCTTCGTGACGGAAGTCCCGATGTTTATCTTCAGTTGAGTGAGTTTAATGACGCAGCGTAATTCATACTTTGAATTGCGCTGTTTTGGCGTGGGATAATTGACCATCTTTTGGCAAAGAATAAACACAATGAATTCGTGTTTAAGGGAATGACCGAAGAGGGGAGAGGGCTAAGATTGTCTGAATCCGAGAGTTATTATCAGTTGGCTCGTCGCAGAGGAGTGTCGCGCAGAGACTTTCTTAAATTCTGTGCTTTAACAGGTGCCATGCTTGGGCTCGATGCTGCTGAGTTCCCTAAGATTGTTCAGGCCCTACAAACAAAACCGCGTTTGCCGGTGATTTATCTAAATTTGCAGGAATGTACCTGTTGTACGGAATCGTTCTTACGTTCGGCACATCCTCTTATATCAGATCTTATTTTAAATATGATTTCCTTAGACTATATGGAACCGTTACAAGCCGCTGCTGGAAAACAAGCTGAAGCGGCCCGTTTGAAGACGATGAAGGATTATCCAGGAGCTTACTTATTGGTGGTCGAGGGTAGCGCAACTCTTGGTAATGGTGGAGTTTATTGTACAATTGGCGGTCAGTCTTCCACAGAACTTTTAAAGGAGGTTGCCAGTGGAGCAGCCGCGGTCATTGCTTATGGATCGTGCGCTACAAATGCTTGTGTACAAGGTGCTTATCCTAATCCCACGCAAGCAGTTCCGATTCGGAAGGTTGTCAAAAACAAGCCGATTATTGATGTCCCGGGATGTCCTCCTATTGCTGAAGTTATTACGGGGACGATTGTCCACTATCTTACCTATGGGGAAATACCGGAACTGACCAACCTGGGGAGACCGAAGGCATTTTATCAACATCGAGTCCACGATAATTGTGTGCGACGAGCTTTCTTTGATGCCGGCCAATTTGTGGAGTCGTTTGATGACGCTGGGGCAAAACAGGGCTGGTGTCTCTATAAAGTTGGGTGTAAGGGTCCAACGACCTACAACGCCTGTGCAATTACAGAATGGAATGACGGGGTGAGTTACCCAATTAAATCGGGTCATCCTTGTATTGGCTGCTCGGAAGATAATTATTTCGATAATACGCCACTCTATACACGTTTGGCAAAGATCCCGAACAATGCCATTGGAAAAGATGCCGATACTATAGGGGCAGGGGTTCTGGGTCTAACAGGGATCGCAGTGGCGGCCCACGCGGGAATGACCGCTGTTGTAAAAAACCATGAAAAGAGTGGAAAGGAATCGAAGCATGACAAGAGTCGTAATTGATCCTATTACTCGAATCGAAGGACATCTGCGCATTGAGGCAGTGGTCGAGGGAGATCGCATTGTTGAGGCCATTAGCTCAGGTACTTTATTTAGGGGAATCGAAAAGATTGTAGAAAATAGAGACCCTCGTGACGTCTGGGCCTTTGTCCAAAGGATCTGTGGGGTGTGTACGCATATTCATGCCCTGGCCTCGATTCGGGCTGTTGAAGATGCCTTGGCTATACGTATTCCTAAAAATGCTAATCATATTCGAAATATCATGACCGCCACGCAATTTGTCCAAGATCACGTGATCCATTTTTATCACCTGCATGGTTTTGACTGGATCGATGTCCTCAGTGCTCTGAAAGCTGACCCTGTTCAAACGAGTGCGCTGGCCAGATCCATCTCGAATTGGCCGAACTCGTCGGAGGGGTATTTTCGGGATGTGCAGACCAAAGTTAAAACGTTAGTGGAAAGTGGCCAATTAGGAATTTTTGCTAATGCCTATTGGGGGCATCCAGCCTATCGCCTACCGCCCGAGGCGAATTTAATGGGGGTAGCGCATTACATAGAGGCCTTAACCTGGCAAAAAGAAGTGGCTAAGATTCATACCATTTTCGGTGGGAAAAATCCACACCCAAACTATCTCGTGGGGGGAATGGCCTGTACCCTGAATATGAATGACAATGATGTGATTAATATGGAACGCTTGAATTTGGTGAAGGCCAAGATCGATGAGGCTCAAGTCTTTGTGGATCAGGTGCTTATGCCAGATATTTTTGCCATCGCCAGTTTCTATAAGAAAGATTTATTTGGCGGGGGCGGTGGAAACTACCTGGCTTATGGAGGGGTGCCGACCAGTGATATACGAGAACCGGAAAGCTTCTTGTTTCCTAGTGGAGTTGTTTTAGACCGGGATCTCAGCAAGGTACACGAGATCGATCTCAAGGACCCTAAGCAGATTCAAGAGTTTGTATCCCATTCTTGGTATCGTTATGATGATCCGGCAGCGGGATTACATCCTTGGCAGGGAAAAACAGATCCCTCCTATGATGGGCCACAACCACCCTATCAGAATGTCGATGAGAGAAAAGGGTACAGCTGGATAAAAGCCCCCCGTTGGCAAGGACACGCGATGGAAGTGGGTCCCCTAGCGCGCTTTGTCGTTGCCTATGCCCGAGGCAACAAAGAGATCAAGTCGCTTGTCGATGAGGCACTTCAGCGGTTAGATCTTCCGGTGACAGCAGTTTTCTCAACCTTGGGCAGAACCTTGGCTAGGGCTCTGGAAGCTAAATATTTAGTTAATCATTTGGCGGGTTTTTATGCAGATATGGTAGCCAATATTAAGGCGGGAGATAGTCAGACGTTTAACGGAGAAAAATGGGATCCGCAGACCTGGCCTGCCCAAGCTCAGGGCGTAGGTTTCGCAGAAGCACCCCGGGGTGCCTTAGGACATTGGGTTAAGATTAACGATGGGAAGGTAAGCGCTTATCAAGCTGTCGTTCCGACAACCTGGAACGCCTCTCCTAGGGACGAATCCGGTCAGAAAGGGCCGTATGAATCGTCTTTACTGGACACACCTATTGTGAATGAAGACCAGCCCTTGGAACTTCTGCGCACCATTCATTCGTTTGATCCTTGTCTGGCCTGTGCTACGCATTTGTTGACACCTAAAGGCGATGAAATATTAAAGGTCAGAGTGCTTTAGAGAGGAGAAATCTGGAGATGAGTGTTCTTCGTCGTCAAGTCTATGTCTGGCAATTTCCAATCCGTTTTTTTCATTGGGTTAACGCCGCGACCATCGTAGGGTTGTTTGTGACTGGAATGTATATTGGACACCCTATATTTGTCTCCCCAGGCGAGGCCGTTTCACATTTTTTCATTGGCCGCTTGCGCTATTGGCATGGTTTATTCGCCTTTGTGTTTATAGCTATGATGTTATTTCGGTTATATTGGTATTGGGCAGGTAATGAATACTCTAAATTTCGCTTTTGGGAGAAGGGTTTCGGGAAAGATCTTGTGGCAACATTTAAATACTATACATTTTTGACCCCAGAGCACACGGTGAGAGTTGGTCATAACGCCCTTGCTCAACTTATGTATTTTATCTTCATTTGGCTTGCTGGCATCTTTATGGTTATCACAGGCTTAGCAATGCGTGGAGGGAATGACCCTAATGGAATTGTGCAGGCCCTCTTTGGTTGGGTTGTTCCTGTCTTCCGAGGCGAGTATCAGGTTCGTAATCTTCACCACCTAATCGCCTGGGGATACGCTATTTTTTTATTGAGTCACCTCTATATGGTCATCCGCCAAGATATCTTAGATGATGATGGGACAATCTCAGCGATGGTCAACGGATATAAATTTATGATCTTACGTCCTGATACTTCAGCTGAAGAGCAAGATCCAATAGAAAACCTAACCGCAACTGAGGTTGATCATTAGGAATCTGTAGATGGAGATTGAGTTCGCAACGAGTAAATAAGAGGTGAGAGAATGCCTGAAGCTCCCGAAATGGAACTTTACAAGAACTATTTGAACAAGTGGGTTAAGGGAAAACGAATTATCGAGATTAATGTCTTAAGAACTAAGAGTCTCAACCTAGAGAGTACGGATTTTCGCAACCTATTGAGAGGAAAACTGATTCAAGATATTACCCGTAGGGGCAAATTTCTAATTTTTCAGCTTGATGACGGTTATTATTTGCTGACTCACATGATGTTGGATGGCAGGCTTTATTTCTTAGCAGTGGAAAACGTTAAAAAACTTTTGCTATCTGAGGTTGTCCTCAATGATGCGGAGGAATTAAAGCAAAGAATCAAGGAATTACCGGGCAAAGCAAGTGTCATTTTTAGCTTGTGGGACGGTTCAATGCTTTTCTTTTGCTCTCTTACGCTGGGTTATCTTCACTATCTGGGGCAGGAGCCCCTTGATAAAAAATTGCAGGAACTGGGTAAGGAGCCTTTAGATCCAAACTTCCGAGTGGAAGACTTTACGCGGCTACTTGAGGGAAAAAAGGGTATGATCAAGCCTTGGTTAATGAATCCCAAGAACGTTGCTGGTGTGGGCAATGCTTATTCTAATGAGACTTTATTTAAGGCAGGTATTTTGCCTACTCGCTTAATTTCTTCGCTCAGTAAGGCTGAAAAAGAGAGCTTGTATCACTCCTTAGTCTCTATTCTCCAGGATTCTATTCGTCTAGGCGGAGACATGGAAGAAAAATTTGCTCCTGGAGATGATTTTACGGGGGGCTATAATCCTCATTTCCAAGCGTATGACCGGGCAGGAAAATTGTGCTTGTCCTGCCACGAAGTTATTCAAAAGTTAGAGGTAGGGGGTAGGCAGGCATTTTTCTGCCCCAATTGCCAAAAATAGGATTCCTAATAAGTCAAACTTAGTTCTTTTCTGGGCGCGCGACGATGACTCCTGGAACATAAATTAACAGGAGAGATTTGTGTGCTAAGAGGAGGATTTCTATGCAAATTCATGTGGTAAGGCCGGGAGATACTCTCAACAAGATTGCTCAAGCTTATGGGATCTCCGCCCAAGAGATTGCTGAGGCCAACAAGGTTCCGGATCTAAGCAGATTAGTCGTGGGGCAAACATTCGTAATACCTATCAGCGGACAGTTTCACTGGGTGCAACCTGGAGAAAGTCTATGGTTGATAAGTCAAAACTATAAAGTGTCAATCGAGGAAATAGTTCGAATTAACAAAATCCCAAACCCTGATAAAATTCCAATTGATTTACGTTTATATTTACCGCAGCAACCAAAGCAGATAGTAGAGACAAACGCTTACATTGATACCAGGATGACTCGTGGCCGGACGGTTGAGTCTGTCGATAAAGTGGGAGAGTACCTAACCTATCTGGCCATTTTTAGCTATGCCGTTAATAGGGATGGAAATCTTACCCCGGTTGAGGATCAGCCTGCCTTAAATGCTGCTCTTAAGGACAGGGTCTTACCTCTATTAGTTTTAACTAACTTTGAGAATGGGCAATTTAGTACAGAAATTGCCTCCGCGATTCTGACAAACGAGGTTTTGCAGGAACACGTGCTCAACCAAGCTCTTCAGATTATGACAGAGAAAGGGTATCAGGGTCTTGACTTTGACTTTGAGTATTTAGGAGTAGAGAATCGGGAACGATATGTTCGCTTTTTACAGAAGGCCAGACAATTTTTGAAACCTCGAGGGTACTATCTTTCCGCTGCGCTGGCGCCGAAGTTTAGGACAGAACAGCGTGGGGTTCTATATGAAGGGCATGATTATCAGGCAATTGGTCAAGTTGTTGATTTTATCTTTTTTATGACTTACGAATGGGGCTGGTCCGGAGGGGAACCAATGGCAGTGTCGCCAATCCATCAGATGAGAAAAGTCATGCAGTATGCAGTATCTGTTGTACCTAGAGATAAGATTATGATGGGGATGCCGTTATATGGTTATGACTGGACCCTTCCGTATGTACCCGGGGGAAAATTTGCTAAGTCGATTAGCCCTCAAAAAGCTTTGGGGCTCGCTCTCCATTACGGTGTGAATATTGAATACGACAAAGTTTCCCAGGCTCCGTGGTTTAGATATACGGATGAGCAGGGAGCGCAGCACGAAGTCTGGTTTGAGGATGCCCGAAGCATGCAGGCTAAGTTTAATTTGGTCAAGGAACTAGGGATTCGGGGGTTCTACTATTGGGTATTGGGAAATGACTTTCCTCAGAATTGGCTGCTGATTGCCGACAACTTTGTGGTGCGTAAACGGGTGTAAATAAATTGGAGCAGAAATCACTTGCGGATTTCTGCTCCAATTTATTCTGACAGCTCTTCACTGGACAGCAACTTCTCTAAAATTTCTGGTTTGGGTGTGAGATATAAAGTCCAGTTCTGTTCATAAATCACCATTCCGGGCTTGGCTGAGTTAGGTTTCTTTAGCTGTTTGACATGCGTGTAATCTACGGCGACCTGTGAAGAACCGCGAGCTTGACTGTAATAGATTGCTAGGGCAGCTGCTTCTTCAAGGGTGGCGTCATCCGGGAACTCTTCCCCCTCTTCGAGAGGAATAAGGACGTGTGAACCGGGAATGACTTTGACATGGAGCCAAAGGTCGGTTGGCTTACCCTTACGTAAGGACAACCAATCGTTTTGGGCATTGTTTTTTCCAACATAGATTATTCTACCTTGGCTAGAACGATAGATTCTTGGCTGAGGAACATCCTTAGGGGACTTTGTAGTCGCCTTCGCCTTGGAGCGGACTTTTTTTTGTTTAGGATTATCCTTTTTCATATGTTTTCCTGCCACATATCCTTGACCGATTAGCTCGAGATGGATATCGTCAAGCTCTGCCAGCGTGGATGCTTGATCTAAGCTGACCTTTAAGGAAGCGAGGTATTTCACTTCTTCGAGAGCAGCTTCTTTGAGGGGAATAGTTTTAAGCAATGTGGCCTTCGCTTTGTTGTAGAGCTTGTAATAGCGCTGAGAGTTGTCAATGGCACTGATATGAGGATTGAGGGGAATGACTACGGAAGAAAGTGCGGGGTCATAATAATCTTCCACCGTCACTTCAGTCGATCCAGGAGGAATATGATAGAGGTTGGCGGTAAGGAGTTCTCCCCATTTCTGATACTTTAGATTGGACTCTGCGCTGGACATAGCTTCATCATATAGTTTGAGTTTTTTGCTGAAATGCGAGTGTTGTTCTTGAACTATTTTGCGCAGAGAACCTCGTTTCGATTCAATTGTGTTGTTAGTGGATTTTGACTGATAAAAGCCAAGAATTGCGTCATTCAACTCAGGAACGCTCACCATTTTTAACTCTTGGTATTGTTGAAAGGGAATAAATGTGAACGCCACAGGAAGGGACTGGTTCCAAGAATTATAGTAAAGACATGGTTGGATTTCCAGAATCTCTGCGGGATTGCTCAAGCGGCGATAGGCCTGAAAAAGCCGAGCCAAATCGATATCACCGCATTGGTGGAGGCGGATTTCTGTAGTCAAGCCGGCTTGAATCACGATTTCACGGGCCAATTCCGGGCTGATCCCGGCAAAACGGGCGAGAAGAATGCTCGTTATGGGGTGATCTAGTTCTTCCTTATAAAGAGCCTGTCGCCAAAGTTCTTCGTCCTCTTGGGGAGACAGCTTTCCCTGAGAGGGAGGAGCGAGGTAAGCTCGACCCGGTAATACTTCTCGGTAGCGGCTTACAGCATGTGAATACCGCTTAAGGCCGTCGAGAATCGTATTCGTCGTCGGGTCTACGAGGATGAGATTACTGTGTTTCCCCATGATTTCTAAGTGTAATTGCAAGGTGACTAGATCGCCGCGGTCGTTGTAATTTTGAATGTCTAAGGTTACAACTCGTTCTAGCTCACTTTGGTGGAGCTTGACGATTTTGCCACCCTCGAGGTGTTTGCGTAAGATCATACAAAACATGGGCGGGGAAGTTGGATTCTTTTTGTTTTCTTGGGTGAGGTGGAAGCGAGGTGAGGTCGCGCTGGTACTGAGCAGGAGGCGCCTAGCTCCTTGATGCCGCATTTGAAAATGGATTTCTTCTTTTTCTGGTTGATGAATTTTATCAATACGTGCTCCGATGAGTTGTGGAGCAAGTTCTTTAACTAGATAGGCAAGGGTCACGCCGTCTAAGGCCATGTGAGAACTCCTTTCATCACAGAACTGAATCATTGTAGCGAAGCAAGTTCGCCACTTTTTAGTATAACACACTTGTTCTAGCGAGGCATTTTTCTCAGCCTTTGAGAATAAGCATGTACTACAAAAGGGACAAAGCTATACGCGCGAGGCACGAGTTGCGAAGCGCGTGACACGAAAAGGAGGAGAAGGGCATGCAGCAACAGGCATGGCATGTGTTGCCTTGGCTTGACGTGGCCAAGGCCTTGGATGTGCATCCGGGTAAAGGGTTAAGCGTTAAAGAAGTTCATCGTCGGTTAGTTGAGGTTGGAAAAAACGTTTTGGCAGTAAAAAAAGGAGTTCATCCTGTTTTTCTGTTCCTGGGGCAATTCAAGGATTTTATGGTTTTGGTTTTACTGGTAGCCACGGTTGTATCTGGGCTTTTAGGCGAAATAGCGGATGCAATCACGATTTTGGCGATTCTAATTATTAATGCTATTCTCGGTTTTGTTCAGGAGTATCGCGCGGAGCGTTCGATGGAATCGCTTCGTTCCCTTACCGCCCCTGAAGCGCGGGTGTTGCGAGAAGGCATGGAGCAAAGGATTCCGGCTGCGGACGTAGTGCCTGGGGATATCGTGCTCCTTGAGGCTGGAGATCGCATTCCGGCTGATGTACGTTGGATTCAGGCCGTCAATCTGCAAGTGGAAGAATCTGCACTGACAGGTGAGTCTCATCCTGTGGGTAAGAGCATCTCACCGCTCAGGGAAGAACTAACCCCCATGGCCGATCGTCAAAATATGGGCTATATGGGAACTTCGGTTGTTAATGGCCGAGGGGCTGGTGTAGTGGTGGCGACCGGTATGGAAACAGAGATGGGTGTTATTGCAGGTATGATTCAAAGTGTGGAAGAGGAAGAAACCCCCTTGCAAAAGCGCTTGGCAGAACTTGGCAAATGGCTAGTCTTAATCAGCTTTCTCGTTTGTGCTGCTGTGGTGGTGACGGGAGTTTTAAGAGGAGAGGACTTTTATAAAATGTTTTTCACCGGAGTGTCGTTGGCAGTGGCTGCCATTCCGGAAGGTTTACCTGCTATTGTCACGGTTGCTTTGGCCGTGGGAGTTCAGCGCATGGTGAAGAGGCAAGCGATCATCAGAAAACTTCCTGCCGTTGAAACTTTGGGTTGTGCGACGGTAATTTGTTCAGATAAGACAGGTACGCTGACTCAGAACGAAATGACGGTGCGTCAGATTTACTCCGATGGACGACGAATCAGCGTTTCTGGAGAAGGTTATGATCCTAAAGGGGAGTTCAAGGGTGCTGATCCAGAGAAAGATCGTGATCCTCTGCGAGAAGGGTTAAAGATTGCGGCTCTTTGCAACAATTCCATGTTGACCAAGAAAGGGGTTCAAGTTGCCGGACTGTTTCGTTCGAAGGGAAATGATTCTCCCTGGGGTATTGAGGGAGATCCTACAGAGGGCGCCATTTTAGTAGCTGCGGCTAAAGCGGGAATATGGCGCGAGGTTCTGGAACGTAAACAAGAACGCATTGGGGAGTTGCCCTTTGATTCCGACCGGAAACGAATGAGTGTTGTTTATCAGACTAAACAGGGTAGAATGGCCTATGTTAAAGGGGCGCCAGACATGGTTCTGCGGCTGTGCAGGCAAGAGTTGACCGCGCAAGGGGTCAAGGAGCTGTCGAATGAACGTGTGCGAAGTATTATGCGAGCTAATGATGAAATGGCACGGCATGCTCTCCGGGTTCTGGCTGTCGCAGAGAAACCTTTGTCAGATTCAGAGCCCCTCGACGAGCGCATTGAACAAGGCCTTACATTTGTTGGATTGCTCGGAATGATTGATCCTCCTCGAGGGAGTGCCGTCAAAGCAATAAAAGTTTGTCGGCAAGCTGGCATTAAACCGGTCATGATTACGGGCGATCATCGCTTAACGGCAGAAGCCGTCGCCCATGAGTTGGGAATTTTACGGGGGACGAGCGAAGGAGTTATCACCGGAGAAGAACTTGAAAAAATGTCTGATCGGGAGCTAAGTGAGCAGGTCATGGATGTTTCTGTTTATGCCCGCGTGACGCCGAAGGATAAACTTAGAATCGTGCGGGCCTTTAAAAAACATGATCAGGTAGTTGCTATGACCGGTGACGGGGTAAATGATGCCCCAGCGGTCAAAGAAGCGGATATCGGAGTGGCTATGGGTTTAACTGGAACAGATGTAACCAAAGAAGCTTCATCTATGGTATTAGGAGATGATAACTTTGCAACGATTGTCGCTGCAGTGGAAGAAGGACGAGGGATCTACGACAACATTCGAAAGTTCATTCGCTATTTACTTTCCTGTAATCTAGGTGAGGTTCTAACAATGTTTTTAGCGACACTTGTGGGCTTGCCACTTCCGCTGTTACCAATTCAAATCCTCTGGGTTAATCTGGTTACCGATGGCTTGCCGGCAATGGCTCTCGGGGTGGATGGAGCTGAACCTGGCATTATGAATCGTCCCCCCAGGACTCCAGGAGAGAGTATTTTTGCACGTGGTTTGGCCAGTAAAATAGGGATACGGGGGACGATGATCGGATTAGGAACCCTCTTTGTGTTTGTAGTCGGGCTCTTTATGGGAGTGAATATGTTAGGTGCTCGAACTATGGCCTTCACTACCTTAGTCTTTTCTCAATTGTTCCATGTCTTTGATTGCCGTTCTGAAGAACGAGGAATCTTCGAGGTGGGTTTGCTTACAAATCCCTATCTTGTTGGAGCGGTGCTAATTTCTACACTTATGCAGCTCAGTGTCATTTATCTGCCGCCTCTACAAGCTATCTTTAAGACCGCACCATTACACAGTTGGCAATGGATTTTAATTCTGTGCGTGGCGGGTGGGCCATCTGTTCTAATTGGATTTGCGCGGCTCCTAAAGCACAGTTGGCAAGGAAAACCGTCTATGGTAAAGGGATAAATGCGAGGAATGAGGTTCCAAGCTCGAGGTGCGAATTTCGTGCCTCGAACTTGGATTTAGTGGTAGTTAGCAACAGGTATGGTCGCCCATAGCTGAGTAGTTCGCAAATGTATAATGTATAACTCTCCTCCTTCTCGTGTATACTTGCGTCAAATGGTTGACCTATCTTACCCCGCAGAGTATTCTTTTAATAAGATAATGGGGGTAAATAATTTTACTTTGCTAAGGATAAGGAATTTTATCATTAGTATTGGGTGAACTTATCTAGAGTCTAAACGTGCGATATTCGATAGTCGAATCTCGAACTTCGAACCTCGAATATCGATTATGAGGGAGTGAACGCGATGGAATTCGTTAAAATGCATGGTCTGGGGAATGACTTCGTTTTCCTAGACCATTTTTCTGTTGTATCAGATGTTGACTATTCGGAGTTGGCCATAAAGCTTTGCCACCGTCAATTTGGTATTGGTGGGGACGGGTTAGTGGTAATTCTACCTTCGGAAGTCGCCGATGCTCGGATGCGAATCATTAATTCAGATGGATCCGAACCTGAGATGTGTGGTAATGGTATTCGCTGTTTCGCAAGATATGTATATGATCAAGGAATTGTTAAACATAACCCAATGCGTGTAGAAACCCTTGCGGGTGTTCTAACTCTAAAGCTTAATATACAAGACGGCCAGGTTCATGGAGTACAAGTGGATATGGGTGAGCCTATTTTGCGGGCAGACCTCATACCAGTTTTGAGCCCAGGGGAGCCTGTGGTGGGACAGTCTCTGGAAGTGTTAGGAGAAACATTTCAATATACAGCTGTTTCCATGGGAAATCCGCACTGCCTAATTTTTGTGGATGATTTTTCCACATTGGATTTTGAGCGTGTTGGTCCAGCAATTGAGAAACATCCCTTGTTTCCCCGTAAAACCAATGTCGAATTTATTCTGATCAACTCTTCACAGGAGATGATCATGAAAGTTTGGGAGAGGGGTGCTGGTCCAACGCTTGCCTGCGGCACGGGTGCCTGCGCTTCTGTGGTTGCTGCGGTGCTCAACAATAAAACTGAACGTGCAGTAACTGTTCACTTGCCAGGTGGAGACTTATTTATCGAATGGGGAGCGGACAATCATGTCTATATGACTGGTCCTGCAACTTATGTGTTTAAGGGCGAATGGTTAGAACGCTAATTTAACATGTCTGTAAATAGCCCTAAGGCGCAAAGGAGGATTTCCTTATATGGAAGAAGCGCGGCGAATTCAAGCGTTGCCCCCGTATTTATTTGCCCGTATTGACGAAAAGATAGCAGAGGCCAAGGCCAAGGGCGTGGATGTTATTAGTCTGGGAATAGGGGATCCTGATCTCCCGACTCCAGATCATATTATTGACAAGTTGGTAAAAGCCGCGCGTAATCCGGTAAATCATCGCTATCCTTCTTACGCAGGAATGCTGGAGTTTCGCCAAGCGGTAGCGGAGTGGTATAAGCGGCGTTCAAATATTGTAATCGATCCCCAAAAAGAAGTGGTTTCGCTTATCGGATCAAAGGAAGGTATTGCCCATATAGCGTTTTGTTATCTTAATCCCGGAGATATTGCTCTGATTCCGGACCCGGGTTATCCGGTCTATGGTGTCGGGACCGCACTTGCAGGAGGGGTTCCTTATGCTCTGCCGCTTAAAGAAGAAAACGGTTTCTTGCCGGAGCTTGACAGGATCCCAGAAGAGATTGCGCACAAGGCTAAACTTATGTTTTTGAATTACCCTAATAACCCTACGGGCGCTATAGCTGATGAAAGCTTCTATATGAAGGTTATTGCCTTTGCTAAAAAATATGATATCATTATTTGCCATGATGGACCTTACTCGGAGATTGCATTTAACGGTTATAAGCCCTTGAGTTTTCTAGAGGTTCCGGGCGCTAAGGATGTTGGAATTGAATTTCATTCCATGTCCAAAACCTATAATATGACGGGTTGGAGAATCGGGTGGGCAGCAGGAAATGCTCGGGTTATCGAGGCACTTGGGCGTATTAAATCGAACATTGACACAGGGGTTTTTCAGGCTATACAAGAGGCTGCTATTGAGGGGCTTTTAGGAAATCAAGATATTATCGGTGAAAATCGTAAGATCTATCAGGAACGACAAGATATTGTCATCGAAGGACTAACGGCTCTGGGGTGGACGGTGGAAAGCCCTAAGGCTACGATCTATGTTTGGCCAAGAGTACCAAAAGGCTTTACCTCAGCTTCTTTCTGTGAATTAGTATTAGATAAGACAGGTGTAGTGATTACTCCTGGTAACAGCTATGGGGAATATGGTGAGGGTTACTTCCGCATTTCTTTAACGACTAATACGAAACGATTGAGGGAAGCTCTACAACGTTTGCAGGATAATTTTGGGAAGTTTGAATTCTAGTATCGACTAAACCGCTAAATCCCCAAGCTCTTCAAACAAGATGAGCTTGGGATTTTTTGAGTTAAGAAATCATTTATTTATATCAAATTCAGTGTTGATGGTAATAGAAACAGGTGTTTTATTGTGTTTTTTTCGAGTTGATCTGCCTATTTTTAAGAGTATAGGGGGGCGGGCCAATAGGAAATATTGAAAGCAATCTGTTATACTAAAATAGTAAAGGAATAGGTCGGGGAACATTACTTAGACAAGATTGCTCTGTACCTTCAGAATAAATCATAAAGGGGTGAATAAACCCAGTTGATAGGTGGCTAAACTGGGTGGAATGTGGCGAATAGTATGACGGGATTCGGGCGGGGAGAGTCAAGTGGAGTTGGTTATCAGTTCTCTGTAGAGCTTAAATCCGTTAATCATCGGTTTTTAGAAATAGTAGTACGATCACCGCGAAATTTTACGGGTTTTGAGGAGCGAATACGTAAAACGTTACTTGAGAAGTTCCAGCGCGGTCGGATTGAAGTGCATGTTAATGTGGTGGAAACTGAAGCAAGAAAGAGATTGGTGAAGGTTGACAAAGATTTAGCACTGTCGTATGATAAGACATTGAAGGATCTTGCCTTAGCTCTACATACAACCTATGAGACGGATATTTACCGTCTCGTTAATTTACCGGAGGTTCTCTCGGTTGTAGAGCCTGAAATCGATCTTGACACTTTGTGGAGTATGTGCGCTGAGTCACTTTTGAAGGCCTCCGATGGTTTCAGGCAAATGCGTCGTACTGAAGGAGAAAAGTTAACGACCGATTTATTGCAAAGGCTTGAGCTAATTGCCGAGTATTTGCAAACAATTGCTGAGCGTGCACCTTATGTCGTGACAGCCTATCAAGAACGACTGCAGGAACGTATTCAAACGCTTCTAGGAGAGGTTGAATTGGATGCGGCTCGACTGGCGAATGAAGTGGTTTATTTTGCGGACCGAGCCTCAATCACGGAAGAGTTAGTTCGCTTTGACAGTCATCTAACTCAGAGCCGGGAGGCTTTGCGAAGTTCCGAGCCGGTAGGGCGCAAACTAGATTTCCTAGTTCAGGAAATGAACAGAGAAATCAATACCATAGGATCAAAAGCCAATGATTTAATGATTGGACAACAGGTAGTTAATGTAAAAAGCGAACTGGAGAAGATTCGCGAACAAATTCAAAATCTAGAGTAATTGGAGGATTCAACTTGGACATTAAGCTCATTAACATTGGGTTTGGCAATATCGTATCTGCCAACCGAATTATTTCGATTGTAAGTCCGGAATCCGCACCGATCAAACGTATTATTCAAGAAGCGCGGGATGCGGGCATGCTCATTGATGCCACTTATGGTCGGCGTACACGGGCTGTGATTATCTGTGACAGCCATCATGTGATTCTATCAGCAGTTCAGCCGGAAACAGTGGCCCATCGTCTTTCAACAAAAGAGTCTAGCACCCACGCAGAAGACCCGGCAGATTAGAGGTGTAGCGTGGAAAAAAGTCATGGATTGCTAATTGTCCTTTCAGGCCCTTCAGGTGCCGGCAAAGGAACGCTTTGTCAAGAATTGCTTCGTCAAATGCCCAACTTAAAATATTCTGTCTCGATGACGACGCGGTCGCCTCGCCCCGGTGAAGTGGAGGGGGTTCATTATTATTTTCGTCAGCGTAAGGAATTTGAATCCATGATCGTCAGGGATGAATTATTAGAATCGGCTATGTTCTGTGATAATTATTATGGAACACCTAGATTTGCAGTTGAGCAGGCCTTACAGGATGGGCAGGATGTTATTTTAGAAATCGAAATTCAAGGGGCGTTACAAGTTAAAAAATGTTTTCCGCAAGGAGTTTTTACCTTTATCGTTCCACCTTCTCTGGATGTGCTCTCAGAACGCATACACAAACGGGGAACTGAGACTGAGGAAGTTATTCAGAAACGGTTAGCTACTGCAATTCAGGAACTGGGATATGTGAGTGAATACGATTATGTAGTTATTAACGACGAAGTTCCTGCGGCTGTTGATAAACTAAAGAGTATCCTCGTAGCAGAAAAGTGTCGGGTTAAACGAAAGCCGTTTGTTTTTAAGGGGGAGTCTAGATGAAACAACCTTCACTTGACCTTCTAATGGATAAGGTCGATAGCAAGTATACGTTGGTTATAGTGGTTGCCAAACGGGCGCGTATGATAATGGAAGAAGCCAAACATGAGGATTTAGCTAAGGGCATTAAGCCAGTAAGCATTTCACTCGAGGAGATTTCACGTTCTGAATATAGCTATGAATGTACCCCTGAGGAGAGCCAGTAATGTTTTCAGGGAGAAAAATTCTCGTCGGGGTCACTGGCGGAATTGCAGCTTACAAAGCCGCGGAAGTGGTTAGCCGGTTGCGTAAGCTGAACGCCGAGGTTCGCGTTGCTATGACAAAATCTGCAACAGAATTTATTGCCCCGCTGACGTTGCAGAGTCTTTCGACAAATCCAGTGTATGTAGAAATGTTCAACGAGCCTAAGCTGTGGAATGTCGAGCATATTGCCTTGGCTGAGCACATCGATGCTGTCGTTGTTGCTCCGGCCACAGCTAATATAATGACCAAGATGGCGATAGGCTTGGCTGATGATTTCCTTTCGACAGTTCTATTGGCTACCCGTGCCCAGATCTTTGTGGCACCTGCCATGAATCATGCGATGTATCATCATCCAGCGATTCAAGCTAATTTGGCAATTCTCAAGGATCGAGGGGTCCAGATCATTGGACCTGCCACAGGTTTTCAAGCATGTGGTACCGAAGGGGACGGACGAATGAGCGAACCAGTGGAAATCGTGGAATCCTTAGCTCGATTTTTCGTCGGTTCGGATTGGTTAAAAGGTAAGAAAGCCCTTGTGACCGCGGGAGGAACTCAAGAACCGCTTGATCCTGTTCGCTATCTGGGTAATCGGAGTTCAGGTCGGATGGGGTATGCCATCGCTCAAGCCTTACAGGAAGCAGGTGCGGAGACTATCCTTGTTAGTGCTCCTACCAATTTAGCTACCCCACCTGGAGTGAGTA
>NZ_AGAF01000230.1 GCF_000224515.1 Desulfosporosinus sp. OT
CTAGCTGCGCATAGAAGTTCGGACAATTCCATAACTTGCAAGACGTCTCCCTTTTCCAAACCCGCGCAAGCATCATCGAGCATTGCTATACAGTATGGACATGCTGTAACTAAGATATCTGCCTTTTTATCCACGGCATCGTTAATTCTTAGTTCGCCAAATCGTTCGCCAAAGGGTACCTCGGCCCAGACCCGACCACCGCCGCCACCGCAACATAGACTCTTATTCTTATTACGCTCCAGTTCCACGAGCTCGACACCTGGAACAGCTTCTAGGAGATCTCTTTGGGGATCATAGACTTGATTATGGCGACCCAAGTAGCATGGATCATGGAAGGTTACTTTTTTCGCTAATTCTTCAGAGAATGTGAGCTTTCCTTCTTTTAAAAGACTGCCCAGAAGATCTGCATAATGCATAACTTCGTATTCTCCACCCAGTTCTGGGTAATCCTTCTTGAACGCGTACAAGCAGTGTGGCGACGTTGTAATGATCTTTTTCACGCCTTTTCCGTTAAACAGCTTGATATTCGATTCAGCTAGTTTTTGGAACAAGGCCTCATCGCCGATCTTACGTATGGTCTCTCCACAACAATTCTCTTCTGCTGTCAGAACTCCAAAGCTTACTCCTGCTTTTTGCAACAGTTTTACGACGCTTTTGGCTATCTTCTTGCTCCGTGTATCATAATTGGAGGTACAGCACACATAAAGCAGATACTCGGTATCTTCGGTGAACGCTGGTATGTTTAGACCTTCTTGCCATTCAGCACGTTTCTCCTGCGGGCCTGCCCACGGGTTGCCGTTGGCGTGAAGACTACCTGCTATAGGACGCAGCGTTCCTGGTAAAAAGCCTGCTGCCACCGTCGTGTTCCGCATTGAGCGAACGTTATCGATGATTTCAACTTTTCTGGGACAGTTTACTAGACACATTCCACAGGTAACACAGGCAAACAGGATATTTTCGTCCTCGAAACCTTCTAATCCTAGTTGGCCTAAACGCTGCATCTTCCGTATGTTAAATGCTTCGCTTATTTCACCGGTAACCTGCCTCCATGGACAAAGATTGGTACAGAGTCCGCACTGCATACACCAACTAAGTGTCTCCGCCCCTGAAGAAACAATATAATCTTTCATTTCCAGAGATACTTCTTTTATTTCATCCATATTCATGCTCCTTTACTTTAAATGGGGACATTCCTCCCCACCCGGAGTCTAATCTTTATTAATTGGGCACATTCTCCGACCCCAAATTTTTCCGATCGGGGACATTCCTCCCAATCAAAATCTTAACTGATATAGGAGGTGTGTCCCCTTACTTTAGAGCGACTTAGAACCCTTTGTAGGGGTTGGGACCCAGTTCTTCTAGTCTCTCGGCAAAGCCGTCCAATATAGCCGGTATCTTGTCATAATCCATGATGGAGACCTGCTCCATTCGCACCCGATCCGATTCGAGATCCAACCTGTTTAGGGTTTCTGCTACTTTCGATAATCTAATTTCTGCCAATTCACTACCTTTTACGAAGTGGCATTGATAATCATCCCCGTGCTTGCATCCTAGAAGTAGTATTCCATCAATACCCTTCGACAACGTATCGGCGATCCACACTAGACTCATTGAGCCTAAGCATCTTACCGGGATAACGCGCACCCAAGCATTGTAATTGAGATGGTTGATCCCCGCCATATCTAAGGCAGGAATAGCATCGTTTTCACAAGCAAAGATGACAATTCTCGGCTTTTCTTCATCTTCTTCAGGCACATCAATGGCCTTAATCATGTTACCAATCATCGGTACGGAATAGTTCTTAAAGGAAATGATCCGTTCAGGACAAGCCCCCATACAGACTCCACACCGACGACAACGAGTTGGATTAGGCAGTGGATTGAATTTCTCATCCTCGTTAATCGCCCCGAAAGGACATTCCACTGTACAACGTTTGCACTGTGTGCATCTCGACATGGCGAAATCTGGGAAGGATAGATCCCCTACCCGTGGGTGTACTGCTGATCCTAACGCACTCAATTCAATGCATTGAATTGCCTTCATAGCAGCTCCTGTTGCGTCTTCTATGCTGGACACCTCATCCATCGGTGCCCTTACGCTCCCTGCCGCATAGATCCCTGTACGGCGAGTTTCATACGGGAAGCAGATGAAGTGGGAATCTGCAAAGCCATATTTCAAAGTCGGCATCTCTGGTCCCTGCCGATAAGCCAGGTTCAAGAGGTTTGACTTGAGAATTGGTGCATCGCCCGCTTGTACTGGTTCTTCTTCTTTACCATCCTCAGTTTCGGCTTTCACTACGAAACTCTCTCCGATGGCTGTGGTTGGTACCATTCCTGTCGCTAGGACAACCAAGTCCACACCTTCTGTGCTAATTCCCGATCCGGTTAGAACGTCAGTTGCTTCAATGATCAGGTTCTTTCCGCCGTCTTCTTTGATGCCAGCAATTTCACCTCGGACGAAAATTCCTCCATCTTTTTGCACTTGTTGGTAGAGACGCTCATATTGGCCCGGTGTCCGTATATCTTTGTGGAAAATGTAGACCGCGGCTTCAGGATTCTGTTCCTTTAAATAAGTCGCCTGTTTCAAGGATTCGACACAACATACCGCTGAACAGTATGGCAAGTGTTCTGAATCCCGTGAGCCAGCACACTGGATAAACGCGATACTTTGGACTTCTTTGCCGTCCGGGCGTACAATTTTTCCTTTTTTGGCCAGTGCTTCCATTTGTTGCGCTGTTATTACATTTTCGTATTTGCCATAGCCGAGCTTTTCCAGCTTTGTTGCCTCATAAGGAACCGCCCCAGTCGCCAGAACTACCGATCCGATTCGTTCTGTCAACGTGTCACCATTTTGGCTGATGCTCACATTAAACATTCCTGGCGCGCCAGCTATCTCTTTTATTTCAGCTCCCACATAGATTTTTACATCCGGGTGAGCTTCAACTTCTTTAATTCGTTCAGCGATATCAACTTCTTCTGGAGCACTATACGGCGACTTCTGCGGAGCCTGTTTATATAAACTGTTCATCCAGCCACCTAGAACTGGACTTTTTTCCACGAGAACCGTTTTATATCCTGCTTTCGCTCCTTCTAAAGCGGCTGTTATGCCTGACAAACCTCCACCGACTACTAGTATGGTTTTTACCATATCTTCACCTTGGTAAGCCTCTGGTAGTTGGACATGGTTTGCTTTGGCCAGGCTCATCCGTAGAGCATCCTCTGCCATCATCTGGGTATCTTCATCGTTCGCCGGATGACACCAGATGATCTGTTCTCTTAGGTTGACCCTTTCCAAGATTACGGATGGTCCAAAATCAAAAACATCATAATTTACACGGGATGAGCAACCTGCGATAACGACTGTATTAACTCCCTCGTTCTCTATATCACTCTTGATTTGCGCCACGCCTTCTGCTCCACAGAAAAAAGCGTGTGACTTGCAAACTGGAGCCTTGCCTTCCTTGGTGGCAACCTTGGACAGGCCCCCTACATCCAGAGATTCCCCGATACTACAGCCGGTGCAGATATAAACACCTGTTTTTTTATCCATTGAGTTACCTCCTCACCGTAGATTGAATGGCCTTTAGAGCTGCAGCCGTAGCATCTTTTACCGATGAGGCAACGTCCAATGGCTTCTTTACGCATCCCGTGCCATAAATCCCGGGTTGCTGTGAATCAGTAGCAATAAATCCATCTTGATCATACGTTATTGTAACCGGTACTTTTGAACCAGCCGTTGCCGGTACCATACCTGTCGCCAGTACTACCATGTCAACCTTTTCCTTCATTATTTCCCCGGTAACCTGGTTCTCAACTTGTACAATTAAATCTTTTGTCAAAGGATCCTCGGAGATCTCTCCGACTTTCCCTTTTATCATAGAAATACTATCTTGTACTTTGGTATAAAAATCTTCATATTTCCCCATCGCCCGGACATCTATATAAAACATAGACACCTTCGCATCCGGGTTCTGTGCTTTCACATAAGTAGCTTGTTTTAAGGAAGCCATACAGCAAACTCCCGAACAGTAAGGCAGATTGTTTTCATCACGCGATCCGGCACACTGTACGAACGCTATGCTTTCAACTTCTTTGCCGTCTGATGGTCTTACTATTTTGCCTCCAGTTGGTCCATTATGCGCCGCCATTCGTTCCATTATTACATTGGTAATGACATTTTGATGTCGGCCAAATCCATAATAATCAACTTTCTTGGCATCATAGGGTTCCCAACCTGTTGCCCAGACTATGGCTCCAACATTTAACTTGAAGCTTTTTGCTGTCATGTCTAATTCGATAGCACCATATTGACAGGCACTTACACATTTCCCGCATTCTGCACCTAAGCATGCCTTATCGTCAATCGCATACTTCATCGGAAACGCGAACGCATGGGCTTTGTATATAGCCTTGGTTTTATCCAATCCGTAGTTGAATTCATTGGACCTCTCTGCCGGACACACTTCTACGCACTTTCCGCATGCTGTGCAGTTCTGATTTACATAACGGGAATTCGATTTCACTGTTACCGTGAAATCCCCTTCTCCACCCTCGATTTGTTCAATCTCTGCTAATGTGAAAAATTTAATCAAGGGATTTTGCTTGATCCGTTTAAAGTTAATTTCCAACCCACAATTTGGAGGACACAGCTTTGGAAAATACTGATTCATCTGGGCTACTCTACCACCTAGATAGGGTTTCTCTTCAACCAGATAAACCTCGTTTCCTGCCTCGGAAGCTTCTATTGCGGCCGTTAGTCCGCTTATTCCTCCTCCGACTACTAGAATACTCTTATATGCCATCCTTTTACCT
>NZ_AGAF01000229.1 GCF_000224515.1 Desulfosporosinus sp. OT
CAGAGATACGAACCTGACGTCACTATCAGAAGTTATTTTCTAAATAAATCTTATTGGAATAAACGAAGCAAGGAGGGCTTAACGCTCTCCTTGCTTCGTCATAAAAAAACAGGACTACTACAACGGCATGGTAAGATGCGTTCGACAGAGTATCCTAAGATTCCCAAGAAAAATAAGTTAGAGAGTAAGCCAACTATACCGCCATCTTGTACAAAGCGGTGTTGCAATCCACCATTCACAACTTACAAACTTGTGAGGCTCACGTCCTGGAACAGCCAAAATTACTGGAAATACTACTTGAAACACACACAAAATGGTAGTAATTCCAAAGACTACTGCAGTCATTAAAGGGAATTTGATCTTCAGCTACTTGATCTATAGTCCAGCCTTCACCATCAAACGCAAAAATCTGAAAAAGCCATTGTTTCCTTCATACCCCGGTGGGGTTGAATAAGCATTATTCGCTAACCAATTGGAAGGTATTGCAAAGACACGTCTCTTTCATTGATTTGCTGGTATCGTCCCTAATAACCTTCAAACGTTTAATCCATGTGCTCTCATAAGAGAGACCAACTTTTCACGGTTTGTATCCTCCATTGTAGTGAGAGGTAATCTGAGATAATCCTTACAGAAACCCATAGCTGCCATAGCAGCCTTGACCGGAATTGGGTTTACTTCACAAAACAGTGCGTCTATAAGGGTATAAAGTTTATATTGCTGCTCTGCACTACCGGCAATGTCACCTTTAAAGAAACGGGTGCAAATCTCACGTGTCTGTGCCGGCATAATGTTGGAAAGCACAGAAATGCCGCCAACTCCACCAAGCGCCATGAGTGGAACTATCTGATCGTCATTGCCTGAATACAAATCAAGCTTGCCACACACACGCGCCATCGTTTCAACAACTTTTGAAATGTTACCATTTGCTTCTTTAATCCCTACTATATTTTCGTGTTCAGCTAATACCTCGTAGGTTGCAGGCTCAATATTTATACCTGTCCTTGAAGGCACATTATAGAGAATGATAGGCTTTGTGCTCTTGTCGGCAATTTGAGTAAACATTTTAATCAGGCCTTTTTGCGTAGCTTTGTTGTAATAAGGGGTAACTACGAGCATGGCATCCGCACCTGCTTCGCAGGCACAACGAGTGAGATCATGCGCGTATTCGGTGTCATTACTACCTGTGCCTGCGATGATCGGCACTCTGCCTCCTGCGTACCGAACTGCAAATGTAATTGCTTCTCTGTGCTCCGCGTCAGTTAAGGTCGATGCTTCACCTGTGGTTCCACAAATCACCAGAGCATCAATCTCTTCTGCAATTTGCCAATCAATCAATTTGCCAAACTGCTCATAATTAATTCCGGATTCGTCCAGAGGAGTGATGAGAGCTGTGGCGATACCTTTGAAAACAGTGTTCTTTTTCATGTTAATTCTACCTCTCCTTTTATACAAAAAAATAGCTGATACGGAATCAGCTACTAAATTACTCATATGATTTTCTAATCATACTGTAATATAGATAGCTCTCCGCAAATGCGACAGTTGAACAAATCTTATTTTGTTCAACCAGCCCAGTCCCCACGTAATTGGAACCAACTTCGGCATCTACACCTTTCACCGAAGCTACGGTCTTACGTAAACCTTAACAACTTCGGGTACTGATTGTACAATGCACCTCTATCATTTATATCAGTCTAGCCATATATCCTTATACTTGTCAAGCACAAATTAGTAGACACACAAGGAGACAGGAGTATAAGGAGTGGTTTTTGTGAATTTTTATATCTTGTTTACACCTTTTAATGATTCCTCAAAACTATTACCGGTACCTATTCTTTTTAAGTGTGTTATTGCAAAGTTCTCAATAGTATCGGGTATTCTATCCCCGTGTTCTAGTCTCAGAATAAAAATCCTTCCTAAGTTTGCCTCTGAATATTTCATACTTCTCCCTCTCTCAACAAATTAAATATAATGGTAAACAAGCCGTCCTCATACCCGGATTCACCGACCATAATGTATCACGTATTGTCAAATCATCCTTAAAGCGGGGCGAATGCCGTAACAAGCTAAGTTGACACACCCATCTCGCTTGATTACGAAACCGCCAACACTCCCAGGAAAACAGCCATTACAAACGAATCCGTTATCAACGGAACCATGCCGTCCCAGTAACTTGACATTCCGTCCAATCGGTAATAAAGCACATAACAAATTAAACCGACAACGGTGGCAATTCCTACAAGAGCCCCCAATGCCGTCGCACGTCCAGATCCAAAGCGCCCCGTTCCGTACAGCACAGCGACTGCTGACAGCTCTAATGCCGCCCAAATATGCATTATTATCAGTTCCGATGTCACAATCCGGTGAAATGCCATGTTCGTAACCAATAGCAGTACAACGAACAAAACTGCGCCGCCAATCAGAATAAACTTTACCGGCAGACCTTTGGAAATAAATGAAAGCGAGAGAATGCCAGTAGACATCAGAGTAATCGCGACAACTCCTGCGATCAAAGCGGCAATAATAGAGAACACGCCGATCGCCCCACCGGGTGAATCCGGTCGAAAGGAAACAATCCACCAGATAAGGTAAAACAAGCTGCAAAACAAAAGCAGCAGATTTCCGTAGAATATCACCCAGATCGAGTCAGTGAAATTGTCGAAACATTTCATAGTGACCTCCCATACCCAATAACCATACACACCCCCAACGCTCTTTCACCCATCGCTTGTTGTCCAGAATTCCCTTCTTACTTGTTTTCTAAATAGTAATTAATCAAATCAAGTGAGGGCGGTTGTTTCTTCAATTGCCTCAGCATAGATACAACTTGCCCTCGGTGATAGGATGAATGATTATTAACGTGTAACATTTGCTTCCATAATTCCAAACGATATGGTATTCCTTTAAGATTCTTATAACTAATTTCTTCCATCAAATTCTCTTCTTTTAATGAATCCAAATAAGAATTCAACAGCTTCTTAAATTCACCCCATCGTTTGGTCAATGCATCAACAGTTGAAAAATCATTAGCATTTAATAAAGTCCTGCCTTGTTCTCCCCTCCAGCGCGATAGCCACAGTTCTTCGGCTCCTAAAATATGTACCATCGTATCTCTTACTGAACGGAAACTACTTGATAAGTCCCGGATTAACTCTTCATTTTCTAAATGACTTATCGCATCCAGTAACTTGAAATTGGCCCACTCGTCATAATAATAAAGTTCAATTATTTGTCCCTTGGTAATCATTGTCTTACCTCTTTCAAATGGAATTATTAGAATTTTTCTTCTTATTCCCCATAAATAACGAACATTGCATGATAAGTTTATATTAGAAACCTTATTTTGTAGTGTCAGACTTCAAAAACGAATATAATATCAAATCAACAACACCTTTACCTTTCCAAACATACCCTTGCCGAATTATTCCTTCTTTAACAAAACAATTTCTTTGTAATACATTCTGCGATTTAATATTTTCTGGCATGACGAAGGCTTGAATACGGTTAATGCCTATATCATTAAAGAGGTAATCTGTCATTGCCTTAACAGTTTTAGTAGCGATTCCCGTAGCCCAAAACCTCTCATTTAGTCTGTAACCTATTGTTATCATATTTACATCATGAGAGTAGTCAAAAGTTATCCGAGGTTTTCAAACCGATTTTCAGACAAACGTTTAATATCCAAAGTCTGACCATCAGTAACCCAGAACTTTAGCTGAAGTTTATCTTGATCGTCGAAGTCTTTAACCGTATATTTGGCCGATTTTTCACTAACACCTAGATATTTTTTAATTGTGTCTTTGCTTTTTTCTACATCTTCACATGAAATGCATAAAAACAAAGTTTCAATATTCCTTTCGTCTATATCAATGTATTCTTCTTGGATATCTTTGAAATTTTTTTCGTTAATGGAATCCATTAATCCTAATTCGATGTAATTTTTTAGAAGTCTGACCGTTTCCTTCCTTAGATATTTTAATGTATCCCAAGTAGTTCCATTAACTATTTGTCTTTATAGAAGTTATGTGAATGTCCCACTATTCCACTTCCATATCGATTTGTATCGTTCACTTTCGTTAGGTTGGTTCCAAAGGCAGACCTTCCATATTTTAATTCGATCAAAGCTAGACGGTGTCGACAATTGCCTTTGCCTTTATGAATTGCAATATAATCGAAACGACCGAAACCAATTCCGGGAGTGCTATACTCCATATCTGTTATAAAGTAATCCGAATCTGAACAAGAGTTATTTTTAAGAAGTATAGCCTGTTGGGCTATTTTTTCTTTCTTTATTTTATTCCTTGGGTTTGATCCATTCTGATATTTCTTAACATATAATTCGAGCTTAGGAATTATGTTCATCCATTCTTTTACTGGAGCGTTTTTTTGGGGAATCAGCTCACCGGAGTTCACGAGATATTTTTCATCAAAATCAAATCTCAACTGATTTTGATGAGTGCAGCTAATTTTCAAGAGATTTCCTCCCATATAATATATATTAACGTACTCATCACGAATTCCCAAATAATACTTGTCGCTATTATTCTTGATCATTTCTAACAGGTCGGTAAGTGCACCATCCTTAAATTGCTTATATAACACCTTGTCAGTTTCCAATCCCCTCATAATCAAATTCTCCTTCTTACCTTGAATTTTACCTAACGATTAATATTATTGATAAAATAAACCCCTTCTGTTAACTCGGTTACAGAATTTTTACAAATTCCTCTATAAACGCTACAAAAATATCATATCTTGTTTTACAGTAATTTCTATAAGCAACATAATGACTCATATCATACTTAAATACATCGACAGGGAATTCTCCCTTTTCTGATTCACATAATGCAATTAAGTTACTTCTAAAAGCCTCCTTAGTAAATCCAAAAGCTGCCTCCTTTAGCTCATACTCCCGGTTGTTTTCTGCCCATTTTGATACGATCTCCCAGAGAGTTTTATCATAATATGTCCCTAGACTGTCGTCTGCATCTCTCGGATTCTCACAGGGCAACTTAAGAAATGATGCGTAAGAAATCGGTGTAACTTCTTCCCCTTCAATCCATCGAATCGATTTGATCCCATGTCTATCACAAATTTTTGCTATCATTTTTTGTTTCCCTCCAATTTAGAGCTTACATCTAGTGGAATAATGACCTTAAGCTACATTCATGCTTATTTAATTATCAAAGAACGATTTAGTGTATGAAATCCATCAATGATTCATATTAGCTTAAACTGCTTAAGAATAGTTTACTAGACAGTCAGGACAGAAAAATGTTCTTACCTGAATGCGGTCCAATTGTGCTTTCAGTACATAATAACAAGAATCACTGGTTAGTTTCTACAAGGTGAGGAATTCGTCAACAAACGTTTGTCTTTTTCGACATTTTTCGTCCTAATTATAGAGATTCTTGAATTGCGGTGTTTATTAAGGTTAAGCTTTATCCAGAAATGCATTACTATATTCCGTCCACCTAATATCTCGCGTACTTGATCCCCATTTTGAACATAAAAACCCGGCCATAGTTACAAAGTAACCTAAGCCGGATTTAGTATCCTTACGTCTCCGAGCATCGACATTAAAGGACCTAGTTATTTGACACCATGGCCCTTCACCGTAGTTACAGAAGGCCGATATAGCGGCACTTAGGGAGCTACGGCGTAATTATTTTCGTTAACTATTAGGTCCACCGTTTAACGAGATCAGGTGGAATCTCGACGCACAACTCTTGCCACCGCTTCTTATTTACTCATTTCTATGTATACATAAAATGTAGAGCCGATCGGACTAGTGTCAACACTGATCCTCCCGTTATGTCGTGAAACTATACCGTAACACACGGCTAATCCTAAACCAGTCCCTTGTTCTTTCGTTGTAAAGAATGGGGTGCCTAACTTTTCTAGAATGTACTGTTCAATTCCATTGCCTTCATCCGATATTGCTAAGACTACCTCACTATTATTAGTAAAAGTTCTTATTCTTAACTGTCCGCCCCTAGACATTGCTTCAAATCCATTGCGGACAAGATTTAATATCAGTTGACGTATCTCTTGAATGTCAAGTTGCAAATCAGGTACATTATTAAGCTCTACAGTCACTAATGTATCATTGTTTTGGGCGTCAGCTTGAATGAGCGGCAAGGTGGATGTGACAATATCATTAATATTGTGTAATTGAAACATTGTGGGTTTGGTTCTTCTAATTGAAAGAAATTCCGCAAGAATAGAATTTGCACGATCTAGTTCTTCAATCATAAGGTCAAAATATTCTATATCTCGCGGCTCTTGTTTGTTCCTAAGCAATTGCAAAAAACCCTTCACTGTTGTCATTGGATTCCGGACTTCATGACTAATACTTGCAGCCATTTCACCAATTAAATTTAACCTTTCAAGTTTAGCCATCTCTATCTCGGCTCTTTTACGTTCCAATATTTCCTGTGTAAGTAAGTCATTAGCGGTTTGTAATTCCTTAGTCCGCTCTGTGACTAAATCCTCTAGATAAAACTTATGCAACAAATCTCTCCGCTTAAGTTTATATAGTAAGGCGGATAGAAAACATGATAGTAGAACTATCGAAAAACCGTTAATATAGTTCCCTTGGCGTATATTCAGATCCTTTTGACTAATAGTTAGTAAAATCATTAACACAACACATGATGATCCGTACATAGGTGTAATAGTCCTAATGTTATAATTGAACATTACAGCTATTGTAATGCATATTATAAGGTAAACAATAATTTGCCCATGGATCTTTTGATCGATCCAACCAGAGATTACAGCTGTAAGGCTTAGTAAAAAAAAAGAATACAGAATTACGTATAATTTATGAAATAAAGTTATCTCATTTACGAAATGAGCTATTATTTTGTAGAAAACCAAAATACACAGAAGTGATACCGAACTCAAAGCGACATGAGAATAAAATAGATAAAGATAACCATTATTAATAATCCAAAGACCCTCGGCTCTATTGAGATAGTCTATAAAAAGAAGAAATATACTTAACAATAATATAATAATAGATAAATTCTTGGTTCGTTTAAAATTATTGTAAGTTATAATCTCCTCAATGTCCTTTTTATGGTACTCGCTTTTATATTGTAATGGAAAGACCTCCATGCGATACATCTCCCTATTTCATATCCACCCTTTAGATAAAGATAATATTCCTTAATATTATAGAATATTCAACACAAACCGTGATTTTCCTGTATAATAGCGTGGATTTTAAAGTCAAAGCAGATCACAGCAGTTCACATAATAATTGTATCATAGTATATTGGTACCAAGGTACAAAAATATTATGATACTTGTTTTGAAAGGGGTCATTTAGGTGGACAAAATCAAAGTTGAACGTGTTCAAACGGGTGTACGCATTGAGAAGCGCATAATAAAAGTTCTCAAAGGATTAGCAGAATACCACGATATTTCTCTAGGTGATTTATTAGAAGGAATAGTTTTACATGCATTTGAGGGAAAACAGCCGTTCAGTGAAGCTAGTCTGCAAAAAATTATCGAGCTAAAGAAAATATATGATTTAGATTTGAATGCAAACGCAAGCCACAACCTGGTTGAGGATCATATTCTTTAACACAGAAAAAAATGCGTTAGTAAGAAATTCCAATCCTCTCACCAACGCATAATATTTTTTCTCAAAAGAAAGGAATCAAAATGAGCAAAAAGATATCATTAATTCATTCTACAAACTTAGCTCCTGTTGATTATGCATACGCTGGGCGAATACCATCAGGTATGGATTTATTATTTTTAGCGGGGGCCTGTCCTCTTAATGAAGAAGGAAAAGTACCCAATCTAAGTGATTATGAGCTTCAGGCAAAACTCTGTGTAGATAATTTGAAAGAAGCATTAAAGGAGTGCGAAGCCTCATTGGAAGACATCGTATATACCAGAGTCCTTGTCGCATCTCAAAATCGGTCCGATTTAGTATCAGCATGGGAAACAATTAGAAAAGAATTTGGTGATCATGATGTCCCAAGTACCTTATCTGGAGTTACAGTATTAGGTTATACAAATCAATTGGTGGAAATCGAAGCTGTAGCAGCAGTAGAAAACCGTACAAAATGAGTTCTATTCTTCGGCTGCTTCCTTGATTGCGTGGACTATTTTGTTATATCCGGTACATCTGCATAGGTTACCTGAGATGGCAATTTTGATTTCTTCTTCAGATGGATTGGAATTTGCCATCAAGAGTGCTTTGGCAGACATCAGCATTCCTGGCGTGCAGTAGCCACACTGGATCGCGCCATTATTAATAAATGATTCCTGTAATCTGTCCATCTGTCCATTCTTTTCTAAAGCTTCGATGGTCAAGATTTCCTGCCCGTGAATTTGAGGTGCAAGAACTAGGCAGGAATTTACCGCCTTGCCGTTCATGATCACAGTACAGGAGCCGCATTCACCCTCGCCACAGCCCTCTTTTGTCCCTGTCAAACCCAGTTTCCCTCTCAATAAATCAACCAATCTCATAGTTGGACAAATGTCCATTTGATATTCTTCACCATTGACCTTAAACTCGATTTGCAATGCCTAACACCTCTTGTCTCTTATACAATGACAATTTTCATATCTTAATTCCCCAAATATATTACAATGCCGCTAAAATTTTTTCCGGTGTGAGAGGCATATCGGACAATGAAGTCCCCAAGGCATTATTTACGGCATTTATTACCGCTGCTGCAACAGGGACAAAGGCTATTTCCCCTACACTTTTTGCCCCATAGGGACCTTCATCCCCTCCCTGTTCAATCAAAAGCGTTTTTACAGTGGGCATATCCGGCGCATTAATTACATGATAATTTGCTAAGCTGCTGTTAAGTATTCTTCCGTCGTTACCTATTTTTATTTCTTCATATAATGCATAACCTATTCCCATTTGTACGCCCCCTTGGATCTGCCCTTCAACCATTCCAGGGTTAATGGCTTTTCCAATATCATGAACTGCAAGATAATCTGACACTCTAACCCTTCCGGTCAGGGTGTCCACCTCAACTTCAGCAAAGTGTACAGCATAGACACCAGGATTAGATGTTCCATGATAGGTGTGCGTAATGACGATATCCGTATTATCCTTAGTTTTAGCCGTTGTTGCTATTTCACGATAACTTATGGTCTGTTGCTGATGGCCACTAATCCCTACCGTACCATTAGCAACTTCTAAATACTGTTTAGGCTTTCGAAAAATAAGGGACGCACATTCTAGTATTTTTTCCTTTACTCTCTTAGCTACTTCATAGGCACAAGCACCACAAATATAGGTTACTCTGCTGCCATAAGAGCCAAAATCATAAGGGCCGTTTTCCGTATCTGCTTCCAAAACGGTAATATTGCTAGGATCAATATCTAATACCTCTGCAGTGATCAGTTTAATCGATGTAATCGTCCCACAACCTAAATCATGCAGACCAGTATTCAAAATAAAACTGCCATCCTCATTCATCTTGAGGGTCATTGTACTATGTTCAGGAAAGCCACCATACATCCCATTTTTATGTGCTGCACAAGCTAATCCTACACCCCGCCGATATCTTCCTTTATCTGGCATTCTGTAATATCTTTCATTCCAACCAAATCTGGCAGCCCCTTTCTCCAAACACTCAATTACGCGAGCGTTTCCCAATGAAAACGAGGATGCTTTGTCTCTGTCATAGGGATGGACAAGATTCTTGCGCCTGAATTCTACGAGATCCATAACTAACCTTTTGGCAACTGCGTTCATATGGATTTCCAGGGCAGTCATTATTTCTGGAGCTCCCCACCCTCTGGCGCCACCTGCGACAGGTGTATTGGTGTAAACAATCTTACCCTGATGTTGGTAGTAAGGAATTCTATATAATCTACAAATTTTTTTAGACATGGCATAAGCATTATCTACTGAACTGGTAGCATAAGCTCCAGCATCTAAAACGGTATCTACGATACAATCTTCCAGAATTCCATCCTTTGTAACACTGGTTTTTATCGTTGTACTCGTTGCTGGTCTGGTCATGGTCGCCATAATACATTCTTTTCGATCGAAAATCAACTTGACAGGACGTCTAACTTCCTTTGCCAAAAAGGCAGTAATTGGCTCGATGATCGCTTCTTGCTTTCCTCCGAAAGAACCTCCCATGGGCATTTTAATAACTCTAACCTTGTTATAACTTAATTCAAGCAAATCCGCTACAATCGTTCTTACGCCAAAGGCACCTTGGCAACCTGCCCAGATGGTGAGCTTCCCTGCGCTATTATAATCTGCTACACAGACATGCGTTTCGATTGTCGCATGGTGCACCTTTTGAGTACGTGTTGTTGTCTCCACTTCCACACTATCATTAGAAACTAACACCTGCTCCCCTAGTTGATAGTCATATTGATAGATCAGATTACCATCAGGATGAATTTTAGTTTTCTCATCTAGCAACGCTGCTTCAGGAGTACTTAAAACAGGCAGCACCTCATAATCCACTTGAATAAGTGAGATGGCATCTTTAGCAGTTTCAAGGCTGGTAGCAACAACAGCTGCAACCCGATCCCCAACAAACCTTACTTTTTCTGTAAAGAGACGCTCATCCTCCAGGCAAAAATCCTGGTCAGGTATGATTCTATAGCGGCTATACGTTTTGTTCGGTGTATTTAAATGGGTGAAAACTCTTATCACACCCGGCAGTGTTTCTGCTTTGCTTGTATCGATATTTTTGATAATTCCATGTGCTATCGGACTTAAAAGTAACTTTGCATACACCATTTTGGGCAGATTCAAATCGCTGACATAGACTAATTCTCCTCTCACCTTTTGAGGTGCGTCATGAATTGGATACGTCTGTCCAACATATTTAAAATCTTTGGTCAACATGCTCACCCCTTGCTGCTTTAACTCGTTTTACAATCTTCAGTTAGATTTAAAGTTCACGCCCTAAACGGAGAAGTTGCCCAAAGAGAGAAAAATTAGAAATCCGCATGAACACTAGGTTTTTGGTAGATTGAGATGCTACTCCAAATTAACCAAAATAACATGGTATCATGCGGAAATGTGTATTAGAAGCTGAAACGTGCTCGGAAACACTATTCGGTTAGCAATATTATATGTCAGGTTATGACGAGGTACAAGCACTCCAAACTACTCTGCCTCGTTTAATCACCCTCTCAACCGGGTTGCTACCGAAATGGTAAGGTAAATAATTCAGATTAGGAACGTCAAGTATAAGAACATCTCCCTGCTTCCCTACTTCCAAACTGCCCACCAGATTAGACTTTCCAATGGCATGAGCTGCATTAATAGTGACTGCAGTCAAAGCTTCTTCTGGGGTAAGACGGAGATAGAGACAGGCAAGGGTTATGACTAAGGGCATGGATTCCGTAGGGGAAGACCCTGGATTGGAATCAGTTGCCAAAGCTACGGGGACTCCGGCACTAATCATGGCCCTTGCTCGAGCATACGAATTTTTGGCTAGGTTAAACGAAGTTGATGGAAGCAGTACTGCAATGACTCCTTGTTTAGCCAGTGCAGCTATTCCTTCATCCGAGGCTTGAAGAAGATGCTCGGCACTAGTTACCTTCAGTTTCGCCGCTAATTCTGCTCCTCCGGCTGGGGCTAATTCATCGGCATGGATCTTCAGCTTAAAGTGAAGTTGTTTAGCTTTGGCTAAAATCCTCTCACTTGAGTTAAGACTAAAAACACCAGGCTCACAAAAGACATCACAAAACTCCGCTTGGCCCTGAGCAGCAATTTGGGGCAACACATCATTAATAAGATAATTTGTAAACTCTTCTTCGTTATAACCCGGTGGAACGGCATGAGCACCCATGAAAGTTGATACTAAGTCGATTACCTGTTCATTATCTAGTTCTTTAATGAGACGCAAAGCCCTCATTTCTTCCTCTAACGTTAATCCATAACCACTCTTTACCTCAGCGGTTGTCGTTCCCAGACTTAGCATCGTCTGAAGTCGGCGACTGGTTTGAGCTTTAATCTCTTCATCCGTGGCCTGCTTCGTACTCCGAACCGTTGAAAGGATTCCCCCGCCCTGTTTTAGGATCTCTAAATAGGGGACACCTTTAAGTTTCAAAGACAACTCATTTTCCCGCGAGCCAGCATAGATAACGTGCGTATGAGGATCAACAAACCCAGGGGTAACAACCTTTCCTTTGGCGCATATTTGTATCGTTTCAGGTCCTACACAGCCACCCGCTAGAAGTTCCTCCGTTGTGCCTATCGCAGTAATCTTTCCCTCTCGAATGGCGACGGCACCATCTTTAATCGGACTAATCTCGGACATACCCTCCCCGCGAGCCGGACATCCAGAATGACCCATCATCGTCGCCATCATATCAGCAGAATGGATCAATATATCCGCATACATCACAAAAATACCTCCTTGTAATTGTCAACCCCGTTCCCAGCCCCACGGCGCAGCATCGAAGCAAAGGTACGATTTGCTTAGAGAGCACTTTAGCGGAATTGCGTCAATGAGCGCAGACGATAAGGCGTTAAGAAACGTGAAGGTTCACATACAGAACAACCAAGAGGTTCCGCGTTTTAGTCTTAACGTCAAGCGAATAGCAATGCAGCGTGTGCGAACGGGCAATCGCACCTCTGCTCGACCCAAGCCGTCTAGAATCCAAACACGTGCTTCTCTAAGATCTGCTCGTTTGAGAATTCATGCAGGCCTAAATAGTAAGTTGCCACATCCATCATAGCATCCAGCGGAACAAGTCCCACAATTTCGCTGCCGACTATAGGTACACCAAAATGGGCTGCTTCAGCTTTAATAAATTCTAAGGCTCGATACAACGGGGTCCCTTGGGTATCCACCATATTCATCGAGATCTGCACAATCCCTTGCTCGGAAAGATCAATTCCCAAGGCTTTGACATTGACAAAGCCCCCTGAACTCCCTCGAATTCCTTTAGCAATAGCCTTACCAATTTCCATATTAGTTGTCCCCAGATTTACGTTAAACGCCACAAGGGGCGGACGAGCTCCAATGGCAATGGCGCCAGCTTTTCCTAAGACCTTGGGTCCATAATCCGGAGTACGCTCAGGGGTCTTAATACTCTCCTTTAATCCTTCATATTGTCCTCTGCGTACATCGGCCAAGTTGCGGCGTTCGGGTCTAATGGCAGCCTTCTCATAGAGAAAGACTGGAATCATCAATTCTCGTCCAACACGTTCACCTAATGTTTTAGCCAAATCGACGCATTCGTCCATAGACATTCCACGCACGGGGACAAAGGGGCAAACATCTGTCGCTCCCATCCGAGGATGTTCCCCCTGATGCTGATTAAGATCAATCTTTTCCGCAGCTTTGCTAATTAGTCTCCAAGCAGCTTCAAGAACCTTCTCAGGCTCGCCGATCATGCTGATAACCGTTCTGTTGTGATCCGCATTACTAGAGTAATCCAACAAGGTTACCCCCGGTACTTGTCTCACCTCGGCAACAATCTCTTCAACGACATCCAGCCGCCTACCCTCACTAATGTTAGGAATACATTCCACAACTTTTACCACTTATTATATCCCTCCAAGTCGACTCATCAAGCTTGCCTGGCATTCCTCAAATAACCGATTTCCCTCTTCACGTAAAGTATGGCTTTCAGCCAGTAAAGCCTCTTTTGTCTTAGGTTCCTTTAACCCTAAGGCATTAATCTGGACATTATAGAGAGCCCCTTCTAAGCCGGACTTGAACATCAGGGCTGCAACTCCCATGTCACTCAAGGCGTTCGGATTTCCAATGGTTAACAAGTTTGGCATTTCACACAGTCCCGCCAAGCATTTCTTAGCTGTTTGCAAAGGAATCTCCGCAGCCTTGAACGTCGCCTTTTCTATAGCCTCTCTCCGAATCAGTTTCTCTTCATCGCTATTCTTAGGAAGACTCAAGGCCTCCATAACTATGTTAAAGCCTTGCGTATCCTCATCCACAAGTGTCAATAACAATTCTTGCTTGGCCACAGCAACTTCCAATAAAGACTTTATCTTATCTTGCACAGCGAAAAACTTTTCCCGCCCCAGCGTCAAACGACAAACCATAGCCACAAGCGCATATCCTTGAGCGCCAGCGTAAGCAGCCACACTTCCGCCGCCCGGTGCCGGCGAAGTCGAAGCCACCTCCTGGGCAAATTCGCCTAAACTCATATCCTTCAGATCCATTATCCCAGCTCCCTTCCTTTGTTTCGACCAGCCTTCACGACGCAACACCGAAGCAAGGTGCATTTTTGCCTAAAGAGCCGACCCGCGTCATTATGATATGCTGTACAATTCCACAACTCCAATACCTTCAATGAATGACCTAATGAGACCAACATAAGGAATTTCTTAGTCTAGAGAGTAAAGTAAAGTAGAACTACACGGGTATAAGCAAGTATGCAAGTAAGAACCGTCCCCACTTGTACGCGCTTGCACTAAACACTCACTTTCGCGCCAAGTGTATTGGCGTTAAAACGCAAACAGCATCATAAACTCTCCCGTCGTCGTCCACCCCGTTCGACCCAAGCTCAGAGGAAGTTTCTTAGCTTAGGGAGCACTTTAGTGGAATTGCGTGAATGAGCGTAGACGATAGGGCGTTAAGAAACGCAACGGTTCACAGGCAGAAAAGCCCAGAGGTTTTGCGCTTTTGCCTTAGCGACAAGCGAATAGCAATGCAACGTGTGCGAGCGGGCTAAGATACTTCTCTCACCCAAACAGCTTATTAACCAACTCATCAATTAACTCATCTTTTGGTATAAAGGGCACTGTAACATGTCCTGAACCCTTATAACGTTCATTGAACTCGATACTAGTTTCGATGGAATGTTCATTTCTGGCCCAAGACCGACGAGCCACTCCACCCATCACATCCCACAAGAGAGCTGATTTAATAATATTATCTACTCGCTCGCTTCCGTCTAACACTAAGCCGAATCCACCGTTAATGGCTTTGCCAATCCCGACGCCCCCTCCGTTGTGGAGGGATACTAGACTCATCCCTCGGGCAGCATCTCCTGCAAAACTTTGGACAGCCATATCAGCCATGACATTACTACCATCTTTAATATTTGCTGTTTCCCTAAATGGAGAATCCGTTCCACTAACGTCGTGATGATCCCGCCCAAGCATAACTGGACTAATCTCTCCATTGCGAATCATTTCATTAAATTTGAGCGCAATTTTAATCCGCCCTTCGGCGTCCTGATAAAGAATTCTAGCTTGCGTGCCGACGACAAGTTTATTTTTTTCAGCATCTTTAATCCAAATATAGTTGTCGCGATCTTGGCCTCGACGATTTGGATCGATACAGGCCATCGCCGCTTCGTCAGTTTTGCGCAGATCGTCTTTTTTGCCGCTGAGACAAACCCACCGAAAGGGCCCATACCCGTAATCAAAGAGCTCCGGCCCCATAATATCTTCAACATAGGACGGGAAAATAAAGCCATCTTTTTCGTCCACGCCATTTTTGGATATTTCTTGGACACCTGCATCATAAATGGCCTTCATAAAAGAATTCCCATAATCAAAGAAATAGGTTCCTCTTTTTACCAGAGCACTGATTAACTCGTAATGGCGAATTAAACTCCGGTCAACCAGTTTATTAAATTCAACCCGATCCGAGCCAAGTAATCTGGTCCGCTCTTCAAACGTGACACCCTGCGGACAATAACCTCCATCATAGACAACATGGCAGGAGGTCTGATCGGAAAGTAAATCCACTTTAATGTTGTGCTGAACAGCATACTCCAATAAATCAACGACATTGCCCTGATAAGCAATAGACATCGGTTCTTTCTTCTGCACATATTCAGCTGCAAGACGAAAGACTTCCTCAAGATCTGCAGACATTTTACTAACCCAACCCTGCTCATAGCGGGTTCTTATTCTTGACTCATCAACTTCAGCAATAATGCCTACGCCTTGAGCTATTTCCACGGATTTAGGCTGTGCCCCACTCATGCCTCCCAGACCAGAAGAGATAAACAAATATCCTTTCAGATCTTCATCGTGTGGGATTCCTAACTTCAGTCTCCCCGCATTTAGCAAAGTGTTGAAAGTTCCATGCACAATTCCCTGCGGTCCAATATACATCCAGCCACCAGCTGTCATCTGGCCATAGTTTGCCACACCCATTTGCTCAGCAATTTCCCAATCCCTCTGATTGTCAAACATACCGACCATTAAAGCGTTGGTAATGATCACCCTCGGCGCTTCTGGTCGAGATGGAAATAATCCAACTGGGTGGCCGGATTCCACGACTAACGTCTGCTGATCTGTCAATACTTTAAGATATTTTTTGATTAGCCGATACTGTAACCAGTTTTGGCAGACACTTCCTGTCTCGCCGTAGGTTACAAGCTCATAGGGATAAAGGGCTACATCAAAATCTAAGTTATTCTCAATCATAACCTGGAAGGCCTTACCTTCAATACAGTTCCCTTTATATTCATCAATTGGTTTCCCATACAATCGTCCAACCGGACGGAAACGATAGGCATAAATCCGACCTCTGGTCCGTAATTCTTCCAGAAATTCCGGGGCTAATTTTTCGTGGAGTTCTTCGGGTACATAACGCAAAGCATTTTTTAAGGCGATCTTTGTCTGAGCCAGAGTTAGGCTGAACCCTCTGTCTGGAGCCCTTCTGATTCCTTCTATAAATTCCGGCTTATCTGGCAGTTCGGATTCTAATTTTACCGTCATGGCTTGCGAAATGTCATAATTATTAATCATGGCAGGAACCCCCTTAACAAATCACTAAACTTTTAATTGCAGTTTGCAACGAACCGTCTTAGCTAATTTTCCTGAGGAAACTAACTTTTTAGCACCTTGAATATCAGGATACATGACACGATCCTCTTCAAGTGTGCCCACCTTTGACCGGACAAGTGTATAAGCGCTCTCGCTGCCCTTCCCGAGTTTGAGTTCTTCTTTACCTATTCGCAAATCAACAGCCTGACAGGCCGCCAATAGTTCCATGGCCAAAACATGGGCTGTATTTTCGATGATAGCTCGAGCTTTACGAGCTGCAATCGTTCCCATGCTTACATGATCTTCTTGATTAGCGGAGGATGGAATTGAATCCACACTGGCCGGATGAGCCAATGTCTTATTTTCGGAAACCAGTGAAGCAGCGGAATACTGCACAATCATAAAACCAGAATTCAGCCCCCCGTTTGGCGTTAAAAAGGCAGGTAGTCCACTTAAAAAAGGATTCACCAAGCGCTCTACTCGCCGTTCAGCAATGTTCGCCAGCTCAGCCACAGCAATCCCTAGAAAATCCATCGCTAAAGCAATCGGTTGCCCATGAAAATTCCCACCTGAAAATACCTGTTTTTCTTCTGGGAAGATCAAGGGATTATCGGTCGCAGAATTCATCTCAGTTTCTACAACTTTCTTCACGTACGCTACCGCATCTCCAGAAGGACCATGCACTTGAGCTACACAACGAAGTGAGTAAGCATCCTGGACTCTGGGGCGTCGCCCGTTTGCCATAAACGTACTCCCCTCCGTGAGAAGACGCATCTGTTTTGCCACATCAATCTGACCCTTATGAGGGCGCACAGCATGAATTTTAGGATCAAACGCATCAAGAATCCCTTCGAGGGCTTCAAAGGATAAGGCTGCCGTTATATTCGCGGATTCCCATAAAATTTCAGCATCCCAGACGGCTAAAGCTGCAATTGCTGTCATTACTTGGGTTCCGTTGATTAAGGCCAAACCTTCTTTCCCTTCTAAGACTACGGGCACAATCCCAGCTTGAGCTAAGGCCTCCTGCCCAGTCATCCGCTGCCCTTTGTAAAACGCTTCACCCTCACCAAGCAAAACTAAAACCATATGCGACAAGGGCGCTAGATCTCCGCTAGCTCCTAACGAACCTTTTTCTGGTACAACGGGAACAATCCCCGAATTAAGCAGCTCTATCAAGGTTTCCAATGTTGAAAGCCGGATGCCTGAAAAACCTTTTGCTAAGGCGTTAGCCCTAAGAAGCAAAATTGCTCTTACAACTTCAGCTGGCAGTGGCTCCCCCACGCCTGTGGAATGACTCATAATGAGATTACGCTGCAGCTTTCGGGCATCCTCTTTAGATATAACGATATTACTAAACATTCCAAAACCAGTCGTTATCCCATAAACCAATTGATTTTCTTCAATCAGCTGATCGACATACTCTCTGGATCTTATGACCTTCTTCTTGGCACCTGAGTGCAATTCCACTTTGGCACCACACCGCGCTACCGCAACCACCTGCTCCAATGTGAGTGTTTCTCCGTCCAAGATAACCTTCAGATGTTCTGCTGAGACTCCACTCATAACATGCCACTCCTCTAAGCTCAAATAACTTTCAATAACTCGCTGTGGTTGTTGATACGTAATTTTCCCTGTCCAACCTGATAACATTCATCCAAAACCCTATTTGAAAATCTTGATTAAAGATAGGTACAGTAGCCCCTAAGGACTACTGTCAAGGTCATTAGGACTGGTATAGCCCCTGGCGATGGACTGATAGATAATTTCCACAGTACGGATCGAGCCCCAGCAAAGCTTGAGAACCGTGGACAAAGCCCATCATTACTCGGTCAAGTGGATCCAAGATATAACTATCCATTCCCATCGTCATGGTCTGAACCAAAAACAGCTGATTCAAGACCTTGCGGTTAGGTAGCCCAAAAGAAACATTACTTAACCCACAGACCTTATGCACCTTGGGATATTCTTTGCTAATTAGAGCTAGCGTTTCCAAGACCTCTACTCCAGCTCGATCTCCTGTACTTACCGGCGTAACCAAGGGGTCAAAATATATATCCTCTTCCTGAATTCCTGCTTCAGTTAAACTTTGATACAGCTTCTTTACCACCCGCATCCGTTTCTCGGCTGTCTCAGGAATTCCAGTATCATCCATACACAAGGCGACAATTTTGGCTCTGTATTTTTGGACTAGCGGCAGTATCTGCTGATATCGTTCGACCTCAGCAGTAATGGAGTTGATTAAAGGTTGTCCGTGTTTGACCAAAGAAAGCCCTTTTTCAATAGCCAGAGGGTTAGGACTGTCAATACACAGCGGAGCTTCTACCGCTTCTTGAACTGTATTGACAAGCCACTCCATCATTTCCAATTCATTAAAAATCATGGTACCGCAGTTGACATCCAGATAATTAGCCCCAGCATCAATTTGCGCTTTAGCAAGCTGACGAATATACTCTGCATTCTGAGTCTCAACAGCTTCACGGACAGCTTTTCTACTGGTGTTGATTAATTCACCGATAATTAGCACATTCATTCCTCCTGCTGCTAATAAGTTATGTTAAAGAAACTTGGCTGGCGCCCACACACACACACACACACACACGAAGACACTGTCTTCGCACGTTCTGATAATAAAATGAAAACTTGGCTAGCGCCAAGCCTTTAAGCGCCGGCAGTAGCCAAAGTTGTACTTATTCTTGCAGACTTTTATCGAAAAAACTAGTGTTAAAAACTATCCTATTATTTTTTACGCAATTAACCGACGGCATAATTCTGTCGCTGTGGCAGCATCGGGAGCATACCCATCGGCTCCAATTTGATCGGCAAACCCCTGAGTTATCGGAGCCCCTCCAATAATAATCTTAACCGTATCGCGCAAACCCTCTTTTTTCAGGGCCTCAACCGTATCTTTCATCGACAACATCGTCGTCGTCAAAAGTGCGGACATACCAATAACTTGTGGCTTGTGTTCCTTCACACCTTTTACAAACGTTGCGGGGTCTATATCCACACCTAAGTCAATAATCTCAAACCCGGCACTTTCCATCATCATGACGACAAGTTTCTTGCCAATATCATGCAGATCACCCTTAACGGTTCCGATCAACACTTTGCCAGCAGAAGGCATATCTTTGTCGGCAATCAGTGGTTTTACTAGTTCTATCCCCGTGCTCATGGCCCTTGCAGACATCATGACCTCTGGAACATACATGTCCCCGGCTTTAAAACGAACTCCAACAACATTCATACCAGCCATTAATCCTTGATTAATAATTTCTAGAGGATCGACACCATTATCAATCATTTTTTGGGTTAAAGTTTTAGCTCCTCCAAAATCACCACTGATCACTATTTGGGCTAAACTGTCAAAATCACTCATTTACTAGTCCCCCTTAAATTATTAAATAAGGCCTATCTAAGGCAACTTCTTGTTCCAATGCAGATACTTCTTTAGTTGAGCGCGGAATGTCTAACTCTGATTTCCGGCTTCTGACTTCTGACCTTTGTTAGATTGCTCCAAACTTTGCACGAGCTTCTCTGAGAACTGTATCAATTCTTTCCTTTACCTCTTCGGTTACAGGTTCGGGTCGGTGCGTTTCCAGAATATCCTTAATTCTATCTCTGGCTCGATCAACCATCGTTTTGCTCCCATTCTCTGACCAATTCTCGAAGCTGTTTAAATCCGAGAGTTCTGGCCGCCAATTCGCACGAAAATGTTTGGCCGTATGCTCATCCCCCAGGAAATTGCCTCCCGGTCCGACCCGCATGATCGACTCAACCCCTAGGGATTCTTTATCAGTATCAATGCCTTTGAGCAATCGTCTGGTCCGCCCGATAACCTCATTAGAGATAACGAGTAGCTCCAACGATCCCGTTAAACCAAATTCCATATAAAATACATCATGCATAATATTACAACCCTGAAGTGCACCCATGACTGTGAACATTGTTGACTCAACAATCGCTTGTTCATCACAAACTTTAGCATTGCAACACCCGGCATATCCCCAAGATGGCAGATTGTAGTAGTGGGCCAGATCAACAACCCCTCCTTGGAAAAGTACCGCTTCGGGAGTTCCATATACCGCTTGCATGGTCCTCATATCTAAAGGAGAATTGCCATAACCGTAAACAAACGGCGCCCCTGGAGATTTCAATTGGTGGATAACTAAGCCACTCAAGGCTTCGGCATTGGCCTGAACTAACGCCCCGGCAACCGTTGTAGGAACCGAGGCTCCTGCAACCCCACCGCAAGCAAAATTTGTTGGAACCCAATTTTCTGCAGCAAGCAATAGTTTATCAACAGACTCCTTAGGGTGCTGGAGTGGTGAGGTCGGTTCTGTGTAGACCATGAATAATGGTTTCTGGCGCAAGCGTTCCTTCCCACCAACGGCACCTGCTGCCATCTCGATGATATCTTTTAAGGTATCCCCATCTTCAGCTATGACCACCTGAGGTTTCACGGTATTCTGCACCATGATGGCATATTGTTCGCGATTAATCATGTGGGGATCAACATCTGACAAAAGGCCCATCGACATCACAAAGTCGATATTTGGCAGACTGTCACAGATTTTTATGGCGTTAGCCACATCCTCTTGGCACCAACTGCGCCTTTCTTGACTAAACGGATCTAGATAATTCATCGTATCTGATCCTGTGCCAAAGTAAACATTAGCTCCTTCTAAATGGAGCGCCGCTTCCCCATTTCGGTTGTATAGGGTAACGCGCGAAGGTGCGGATTGCAGGGCTTTCTTTACCAGGCTGCTCGGGAAATAAACCCGATTACCGTTTTCCACTAATGCCCCCGCCTGCCGAAGAAGTTCAACCGCCTCTTCATGGTAAATCATCATTCCTGTTTCTTCGAGAATTTGACAACTGGCCAGATGAATTTCCTCAGCCTGTTTTTCTGTAAGCGTTCGGAAAAACAACCCATTCCCATGTGAACTTCCTACTCCCATACTCGGTACCCCCTTTATTCTGCCAACGGCCTTAATTCATTGGGATTATTGTTTTTGCTTCTCTGTTTCTGCAATAATTTGACTCATTCCAGTGCGAACCGTTTCATCTAACAATTCGGAGGTATGAGTAGCAACAATCTCTTTGGCTAATTCAGCAGCTTTGTCTTCAACCGTTTTAGACCCCTGCTCTTCCCAAGTATCCCAAAATGAGCGATTGAACTGCTTAGGGGTCCAAATTTCGGAGCGGAAGTGTTCAAAAGTGTGGGTATGGGCAACATAATTTCCACCCGGCCCAACCTCATCAATCACATCCACGGCGAGTGTCTCCTCATCAATGCGTGTTCCTCGACCCATATAACGTGCAGCATCCATGAAATCATTACACATAGTAAGGAATGTTAAAGAACCAGTTTTACCACCCTCCAGATATCCAACATCATGGACTAAATTAGCCCCCATTAACTGGGCCATCAAAATCCCAGTTCCTGCTTCCATTCCGGCCTGGGCATCAGGTACCGGTGAATTAACACAACCCGCTTCTGTAAAGTTTGGAATTCCATAAAACTGGGATAATTGAGTCATAATCGCGTAGTTCATCATGGTTTCCGGAGATCCATACAACGTTGCCGTACTCCTCATATCCATAGGAGTCGCCCCGCCTCCGATAATGATCGGGGCTCCTTTTTGCTTTAATTGAGCCATGACTACTCCCGCCAGAGCTTCCGCGTTCATTAAAACGATGGTTCCGGCTTTTGTGACCGGTGTTGTAGCCCCAGACAAAATCCCCGGCGTATAAACTACAGGCACTCCATATTCAAAACAAGCAAACATCTTGGCAACACCATCGTTGGTGTGTACTAATGGAGAGATTGGCTCAGAGTAGAGAACCAGAAACGGATTTTTTCTAAGTTCTTCTCTGCCTCCCGCTACTAAAACTGCCATCTCTAACTGAGCACGCATGTTTATTTCATCATGGGCTGTAACGATCATCGGTTTAATAGTATTAGAAACCATCGCTTCCAGTTGATGTAGGTCGCTCACCAGAGCGTTCTGATCTGAAGCGATAGCATAACTCATAACAAAATCATAGTTAGGTAAATAATCCATGACCCGACAAGCTAATTCAACATCCTTCTTTGTAGAGCGCCGTCGCTCACCGGTTTCCAGATCTACGGTAAAGGGAAGATCCGAACCAGTCCCGAAATACGTCCTATTTTTCTCCAATGGCATAACTCGTTGGCCTTTACGATTGGCAACCACGATTTTTCTCGGTGCCAAGCGAATGCATTCTTCTACCAACCAGCTTGGAATCCGAACACGATGCTCATTAACGATACATCCAGCATCTTTTAGTAACCGCAACGCTTCCGGATGATCTACTTTAACCCCAGTACGTTCCAGAACCTCTAAGGTCGCGAGATGGATCTCCTCGATCTGACTCTCACTAACCCAACGAAGCATTGGCGTGGCTTGCTCTATACTATTGGAGCGAATCTTTTTCATGAGATGTATCCTCCTCTTGTCTTTTAGCTTCATGTCTTGCATAATTCCAACAACGTTCTCATTAATCTTTAAACTATATTGCAATTTCTATGCCACATAATAATTGAGTTTGTATTTATATTTAAACTTTCATTTTCCGCAGTTATTATAGCTTTTTCAGCCTATTCCTTAACTGATCTCATCTCTTCAATTTAATGAATCGAGACTTTTGCGCATATAATTTTTGCACACCCTTTTTGTTTATGCTTAAAACGCTTGGTTTTTAGGTGCAAAAAAAAGATGCACCTTTTTTTATTTTGCAGCCCCTTATTACGGCTATGATAGAAATAAAATCACTAATCACATAACTTTATAAAGAAAACTCATAAAATCATCTCTATAACTCATACTATAGAAAAGAATTTTTCAAAACCATTATGTTTAGTAATGAAAAGATGCAACTGACAACTTGTAACAAAATCACAGTATGGCATATTAGGGAGGATATGTAACTATTCTTAAGAAATTTCTCATTCATTTAGCGAAACAGGAGTACATGCTTAATTAGAACTTACATAGCGCTTTGACATTAAAGAATAATTAATGGTACAATAAGCCAAACAACTTGGCCCATGACACTAAGTTGTTATTTGGAATTCCCCTGAACTCTTTGAGAGGAGGTAAATCGTGGGGATAAAAATAGAAGTCAAAAATTTAATCAAGGTCTTTAGTTCCCAGCCACAAAAAGCATTACACTTATTAGATAAAGGTTTGAGCAAAGAACATATTCTTGCCGAAACTGGTCTAAACATCGGTGTAAATAATGTAAGCTTTACTGTGAATGAGGGTGAAGTTTTCGTCGTTATGGGGCTTTCTGGAAGCGGCAAATCCACCATTCTTCGTTGTCTCAACCGCTTAATCGAACCAAGCTCAGGTTCAGTCATCATTGACGGCGTAGATATTACTAAACTAAAGTCTCAAGAGCTCAGACAAGTTCGACAAAAGAAACTAGCAATGGTATTCCAACAATTTGCGCTTTTACCTCACCGAACCGTATTGCAAAATACGGTTTATGGTTTGGAAGTCCACGGGGTAAGCAAAGAGGAGCGTGAAAAACGAGCCTTGGAAAGCTTGGCAATGGTTGGGCTAGCCGGGTGGGAAAATTCCTATCCGGATGAATTAAGTGGTGGAATGAAACAGCGGGTTGGCTTAGCTCGTGCCTTGACCAATAATCCGGATATCCTGCTCATGGATGAAGCGTTTAGCGCCTTAGATCCTCTCATTCGAGAAGAAATGCAGGACGAATTACTAAATCTTCAGCAGAAGATGAATAAAACCATCGTGTTTATTACTCATGACCTGAATGAAGCCTTGAAAATAGGTGATCGAATCGCTTTCATTAGAGATGGTTCACTCGTTCAAATAGGTACGCCAGAAGAGATCATTGGGAAACCAGCCGATGACTATGTCGCAAAGTTTGCCCGCGGTGTTGATCGCAGCAAAATCTTAACCCTGAAAGATGTAATGAAACGACCCCAGCCTATAGTGCAGCTTCGTGATGGTCCACATGTTGCGCTACGAATTATGAAAGAACACGGTATTTCCAGTGTATTCGTCGTAGATCGCGCCAAACATTTACAAGGGCTTATCACTGCAGATCTGGCGCTGGAAGCGGTTCAGGCCGGTACCGTGAGTCTGCATGATGTGAAACTGCTAGAGGTTCCGACTCACAATGAAACTGTCCTCGTTCAAGATATTTTTCCGGTTATTGCAGAAAGCAAGGTCCCCTTAGCGGTGATCGATGAAGAACAGCGTCTTATTGGAATCATCGTCCGGGGTTCTGTGCTTGCTGGGCTAGCCGACACAGGAGGTGACCCAAAAGATGTATCGTCTACCACTGGGACAATGGGTTAACCAAGGTGTAGAGTGGACTTTGAATAATTTTGGCAATGCGTTTGATACCTTCACCAAATCTGTAACTAACATTACAGATTCATTACGGCAGGGTTTAGGATTAGTTCCTTGGTTTTTGATCATTATTATTTTCGCTCTGTTGGCTTGGCGTGCTAAAGGGTGGCGTCTGGCTTTAGGGACTTCAGTAGGGTTATTTATTATCTATAACCTAGAATTATGGTCTCCCTTTCTGGACACACTCATTCTCGTGTTGATTGCTTCCCTCGTTTCTCTGATTATAGGGATTCCCTTAGGAATACTCGCAGCACGGAGTGATCGCTTTCATAAGATCCTCTCCCCCGTATTAGATTTCATGCAGACAATGCCCTCGTTCGTCTATCTCATTCCGGCATTGATGTTTTTTAATCTAGGTACCGTATCTGCTGTTTTCGCTACCGTAATCTTTTCAATGCCACCTGTTATTCGTTTAACAGATCTTGGGATTCGTCAAGTCCCTGCGGATCTAGTAGAAGTCGGAGAAGCCTTTGGGTCAAGCTCCAGTCAGATGCTCTGGAAAATCCAACTTCCCTTAGCACTGCCTACAATTATGGCAGGCATCAACCAGACCATGATGCTCTCCCTTTCCATGGTCGTCATTTCAGCAATGATTGGAGCTCAAGGACTAGGTGCCGGAGTTCTTGCTGGAATTTCTCAAATGGACATTGGTAAAGGCTTTGAGTACGGTTTAGCTGTCGTTATACTTGCTATGATCCTTGACCGTCTGAGTCAAGGGGTGGTTCGTAATTCTAGGGCAGCTATTAAAAAATCATAACAATAGAAAGAGGAGGATGATCGAGTGAAATTACAAAAAAGTCTATGGAAACGAGGCCTAGTTTGGTCCATGGTGGTAGCTATGATAACCGTGGGACTGGTGGCAGGGTGTGGAACCACTCCAGCCAAAGAGGATGCCGGCACCACGCCGAGCGAAAACAAAACGGTTAACATTGGTTACGTTAATTGGGCTGAAGATGTGGCTGTAAGTAATATCTGGAAAGTGCTACTTGAGGAGAAAGGTTATCAGGTTAATCTGAAGAGTCTTGATGTCGCCCCACTCTTCGTCGGCTTAAATAAAGGAGATCTAGACGTCTTCATGGATGCCTGGCTTCCAATTACACATCAATCGTATTGGGATAAGTATAAAGACAATCTCGATGACTATGGAACATGGTATAAGAGTGAGGCAAAAATTGGCCTTGTTGTCCCTAAGTATGTCGATATTAATTCCATTGAAGAGATGAAAGCGAAAAAAGATCAGTTTGATGGTAAAATTATTGGCATTGATCCAGGTGCTGGAATTATGAAAGCCACTAGCAAAGCTGTTGGGGATTATGGTATAGACTATGAAGTTGTCCAGAGTTCAGAAGCAGCCATGATGACCGCTCTTGACAAAGCCTATCGTGACAAAAAATGGATTGCTGTTACTGGTTGGAGTCCGCATTGGATGTTTGCCAAGTATGATCTTAAATATCTAGAAGATCCGAAGGCGGACTTTGGAAGTGCTGAACAGATTCATACCTTGGCCAACAAGAATTTCACAACAAAAAACCCAGACATTTCCAAGATGCTAAAGGCGTTTAAACTCGATGATCAACAAATCGGTAGCCTCGAGAGTCTAATTAACGGCGGTATGCAACCTGAAGAGGCTGCGAAAAAATGGATCACGGATAATAAAGATTTAGTTGATGGTTGGATGAAGTAGGCGTTAGCAACTAAAGTCATGATCTTCTGCTTTAAGTTGTAGAAATTACACTGTTTTCGATAACTTTAAAAAAGCAACTAAAAGGGATAGGATTCATAATATGAATTCCTATCCCTTTTAGCGATCTTGTTACCTCTGTTTCTTTGCTCATGGGATCGATCATATTTGCTAAATTACGTCAATGCGAACAGACAATTAAGCGTTAAGAAACACAACAATTTAACTCTCTACTTTAATAGGCCTTTACTTTTCAAAAACGTAGTAGAAACTTCTTCGATAGACATTTTCTCAACATCAGCCTGCTTATTCAATTCTGTGATCGTTGCAGTATCTAGAAGATCACTTAGTTTCTTCAGATCTGCCGACAAATCGGGATAAGCTTCCACAATTTCCTTCCTTACAACAGGACAAGCATTATAGACAGGAAAAGCGTTTTTATCATCTTCGAGCATAACGAGCTTATCTGTAATAATTCTCGGTTCTGTGGTAAACGCCAGAGCCAAATCTCCTTTTTTCGCTTTGAGAGTGTCATAGTTTAACCCCATGGCGACATCCACGAGATCGTCTTTGGGCATTTTAAAATCATAGGACTTTTCAAAGGATGGCAAACCATCCGCTCTGCCATCCCATTCTGGGAAGCTGACGAATTTCAAGTGTTCACCTTTTTTCACTTGGGCAACATAGTCAGAGGTCGTTTTCAAGTTATACTTTTCAGCAATATCCGAGCGAACGACGATTCCATAAGTATCATTTAGTGGTGCATAATCCAGCCACTCGATGCCGTTCTTTTCATCCCAGTCTTTAATGAGCGTATAGCTTTCTTTCGCATCAAACACAGGGTCATGTTTCATTAAGTTGATCACACCTGTACCAGTATACTCCCAGTACATATCGATTTGTCCAGATGTCAGAGCTGGACGGATAACAGCCAGTTCTCCTAACCCCATCTTGTTTTCCACTGGGTATCCCAGACCTTTTAGATACTGTAAGCTTAGTGTTCCTAAGAGTGAAGCTTCTGTAAAAGTCTTAGAAGAAATCTTAATAGTAGGTCCTTTTTTGGCGTTATCAGCGTTACCCTCGGTCGTCTTCTGTGAACTGCAACCCACTACCCCTCCAAAAGCAAGTACTAAGGACAAGACGGCTATAAGGCCAAATAAAAATCTTTTCTTCATGTACACACTCCTCCTTCTTTAAGCTATGATTGTCTATCTCCTTTGAACCTTTTCTTCACTTTCTATTTCCTACTAGTTTATCCCCTCCTTTCAACATCCTTTACAGGTCATGTTATTCAACCCACGTGCTAGGCGGGGTGATTCGTAACTCGATATAACTTAACATCCGATCCATGAAAATAGCCATGATAGCCCCAAGCCCTGCTCCAACAATTAAGTATTCGGGCCTAAAGAGGGACAATCCCCCCATAATTAAATTACCTAAACCACCCGCCCCAATAAGAGATGCTAGGGTACCCATACTGACAACATAAACGGTTGCAGTTCGAATGCCACTGAGTATGATCGGCATGGCCAAAGGGATTTCCACCTCGAATAAAATCTTCCCTTTGGACATCCCCATCCCGGAAGCTGCTTCCTTCACATCAGGGCTAACCCCTATGATTCCAGCGATTGTATTTCTGACGATTGGCAACAGACTCTGAAATAATAAAGCCAGCACGGCGGGTTTTATTCCCAAACCAAGAATTGGCAATGCCAAAGCAATAATCGCTAATCCAGGAATAGCTTGTAAAACGTTAAGTAAGTTAAGGGTAACCAGACCGAACCTTTTAAATTTTGGACGGGTTAAGAATATCCCGAGCGGTACAGAGATCAGAATCGCTATAGCTACGGTGACCACCACGATCAGAGAATGCTCGAACAAAGCTTCTGGCGCCTTTTCAAAAAGAGCGAACCTGAAATTCTCCCAAGTCATCTACTCACCCTCTTTCCGATAGACATGTTTCCGAATGTCTTTGAAAGAGAGCATTCCACGCAGTTCTTCGCCTTTCAGAATCCCAAGATAATCAACATCATATTCCAGCAAACGAGAGAGCGCATCTGGTAGGGATGTTGACGTTTGGACGAAAGCCTTCTCCGTACGCAGAACCCTTCTTTTTAACCTCTCCGAGTCATCCCCTGAATCGCCAAAATCCGCTAAGGTGAAGTGCCCACAGCTTATACCTGCTTCATTTAGAAGAAAAGCTACTTCTGCCCCAGTATCCCTCATTTTTTGGGCAGCACCCAGTAATTCATGTTCTCTCACAATACACCCAACCGGTTGCATCGCTTCTTCTACATGAAACAAGTTCAACTTTTTGACAACCCGATCATGACCAATAAAGTTCTCCACGAAATCATTCTTTGGATTCGTTAGAATGTCTTCCGGAGTTCCAAATTGAACTAACTTTCCAGCATTAAAGATGGCAATTTTATCTCCCATCTTGATAGCTTCGTTAATGTCATGCGTCACAAAGACGATTGTTTTCTTAATCTCCTTTTGCAAACGCAGGAATTCATCTTGCAAATGGGTACGGGCTATAGGATCAACTGCTCCGAAGGGTTCATCCATAAGCATGATGGGAGGATCGACTGCCATAGCTCGGGCTACACCGACTCTCTGCATTTGCCCACCACTGAGTTGTGACGGGTATTTATCTCGAGTCTTTTCAGGGTCAAGGCCCATCATTACTATAAGTTCTTCAACCCGTTTCTTAATCTTATCCTTCGGCCATTTATATAACCGCGGTACGATGGCAATGTTTTCGGCAATCGTCCGGTGCGGCAGAAGGCCGATCTGCTGAATCACATAGCCAATACCCATTCTCAACTGATCCGAGTCCGTATTCATTACATCGTTTCCATTAATTTTGATCGACCCAGACGTAGGTTCAATCATGCGGTTAATCATGCGTAAAGTTGTACTTTTACCGCAACCAGAGGGACCTACTAATACACAAATCTCTCCCTCCGGTATGGAGAGAGATAATTGGTCCACTGCTGGCAGCGCTTGGCCAGGATACTGTTTCGTCACTTGCTTCAATTCTATCATAAGATCCCCCTTTGCCCACTTTATCTTGTCCTCTGTTAGAACATCTATTTGAAGAGGAACTAGCGGTTAATTCTTAATCCACGGGGAACAATCCTTTTCTCAATAGCCCCAAGGATTGTGTCTAACCCAATGGCAATTAAGGAGATAATCAGTGCTCCTGTGACCATCATGGGAGTATTTGATCGGACAAGGCCTTCCGAAATAAAGCGCCCTAAGTTACGTTCCCCGATATAGGTAGCGATGGCTGCTATACCCGTAGTCATGACAACGGTTATCCGAAAACCAGCAAAAATTATCGGGATACCCAGAGGCAAAAGAATTTCGCGCATGATCCTTCCTGAACTCATACCCATCCCTCTAGCCGCTTCAATAACATTGCGATCAACATTTTTAACCCCATCGTAAACATTTCGAATTAAAGGCATCATCGCATACAGAACCAAAGCGAACAAAGCTGATTTCCGACCTAATCCAAAGGTTGGGATGGCTACCAAAATAGCAAACATAGATAAACTGGGAATACAGAAAATTGTATTCGCCAAAGCAAGGACCCGAGCAGCCCATTTGTCGTTTTTCGTTAATAGCAAGCCAATAGGCACCCAGATCTCAAGGGAAATTGCCACTGCTGATAAAACAAGCGTAAAATGATTTTCAGTATATTCTATAATTGTCCCAGTATTCTTCGTGAAAAAATTGATAAAATCTTCTAAGGTCACTCGCCATCACTCCTCCTTCTTCATATTTTAGCCAAATTCGAGGAAACTAGGCCGGCCTTTTGGTAACTATCTGAGACCCTTTTCTTAAGATTTAACCTAATACGCAAGTTATAGTAATTTGACGCAAGAACCATGCCACTTTTTAAATTAATGGTAGGATCGACATCTAGTCTTTTAGCTCATAAGGAACTGTGCAAATAATATTTGCTCGAAAAAAGCTGACAGCGCTTTAAGCGGGCACTTCCAGGCAAATGCATAAAATTTAGTTGCCAAAATTTTATGCCCATTTAATCACAATATTCGGCATTTTTAAACCTCAATCCCTAATTTTTTCATGCGATATTGGAGATTCTGGCGCGCTATTCCTATAGACTCAGCGGCCTTGGTGATATTTCCATGATGATTTTTCAAAGCTTCTCTCAGTACCTGCGTTTCTGTCTCGCGCAAAGCATGGGCTAATGTCCCAGAACCTTTTTTATAAAATTCCGAAATTGTTCCATCTTGTCTGAGAAACTTGGATTTTAGGTAATGCGGCAAATGGTCAATTGTGATGACTTTCCGGCCATCCAGCATGTTCATAGCACTTTCAATGATGTGTTCTAATTCGCGCACATTACCCGGCCATTGATATCTCATAAAAACGTCCTTTAACTTGTCGTTCATGGAAACATTTCTCAATCCATAAATTCTTTGATACTTTTTCATGAAATAATGGATTAAAGCCTCAATATCCTCTTGCCGGTCTTTTAAGGGAGGAACGTAAAGAGTAATGACCGCCAGTCGATAGAAAAGGTCTTTGCGCAAAATACCATTATTCACCGCTTCCCAAGGATCTACATTGGTAGAACTGATAACTCGGCAGTGGACTGGAATTTCCACCGTCCCGCCAACCCGCCTTACCATTTTTTCTTGCAACACCCGCAAAAGTTTAGCCTGTAGAGCGCTATTCAGAGAATTGAGTTCATCCAAAAACAAAGTTCCATTCCCAGCTTGTTGAAACAGACCCTTAGATTCTATGGCCCCTGTAAAAGCTCCTTTGGCTGTACCAAAAAGAATACTTTCCAACAAAGTTTCTGGAATCGCAGCACAGTTAATCGCCACGAAGGGCTCCTTTTTGCGGGAGCTATAATTATGAATAGCTTGAACTAATAATTCTTTACCGGTTCCTGTTTCTCCAAAGACTAAGATAAAACCGTCGGCCACTGCTGCTTTCTTTGCCGAAACAACCATTTCCTGCATGGCAGAACTAACAAAGTTGATCGATTCAAATGTATAACGAGTACCATTATCACGCTGGCGCCCATCCGATCCAATTTGATCCTGAAATTGCATCGTTTTAGTCAACAGTTCTTTAAACTTGGTAATATCTTTACACACCGAGTATACGGCAATAACCTCACTGTTTTCGATCACTGGATAAGTACTTGCTACTATGTTAACTTCTTTCCCTTTATTTGTGAAATAAGTTTTATTTTTTTCAAGAACTGTCTCTCCAGTTAGAACAGCCGTTAAATGTTCACTGCTTTCTAACGTCACCGCATCATATACTTCGGTTAAATACTTACCGACGACGTTTTCAGATACTAATTCTTCTAATTTGGCCATCTCAGAATTGTAGAAAATTATTTTGCCATGACGGTCAGTAACAATTACGCCTTCTTCAATCGAATCAAAAATATGACTAAACGTTCGAACCAAAACATCATCGAGCATAATGTTACCTCTCTTTAAGTCTATTGTTAAATCTTCCAATTCTGTCCTTATTTATTGGCCAAGACTGATAACCATCTGCTCCGGAAACATATCACACAGAAGATCATAACCTAAACCTTGTATAGCCACGCGTTTATACTCCTGTGAATGCCGACCAGGGATCGCCTGATCGACGGCTAGTGAAAGACGTTCAGAAATCTCCTGTGCCAGATCCTGATTAACTATCTTTCCTTGTAATGTTAGTTCTAACTCCTCAAGGCGAAATGGGGTCCGCCCTAAAGCACCTACCGCCCACCTCACTTCCCGGATTTGTTTATTTGCTGAGTCAATTTCAACCCTTAGCGCCATGTTCAGACGGGCAATCGTCACTGCAGAACGACTGCCCACTTTGACAAAGCCGCTCAAGATCTGTACTTCTTTCTGGGCCTTACATAACGGGAAATCGATCTCTGTTATCAACTCTTTAGCCTGTAAGCCTGCGCCGCTCCCTGCTTGTAGTTGAGCAAAGGATACTCTCCTTAATCCCTGCGGCCCAAGAATACTTACCCAAGCATCAAGTGCCAGTAATGCTGGCAGGCTATCTCCAGCTGGTGAGGCTTTGGCAATATTTCCACCTAGAGTAGCCCTGTTGCGGATCTGAGTGGAACCAACTTGTGCAGCTGCTTGTCCCAGACATCTGGCCTTCTCCCTAACCAGACTGCTCTCACTGATTTGGGTGAAAGTTGTCGCACTCCCGATTCTTAACCTGCCTTCTGCTTCCTTTATATAATTAAGCTCAGGAATTTGAGACAGGTCAATGAGCCAAGCTGGTTTAAGCTCTCCGCTATTTAATTGTATTACAAGATCCGTGCCCCCGCTGATAAAAACTGCCTCTTCCTGGATTAGGGAAAGTGTTTCTTTTACTTCTGTGATGCTCCTTGGACAGGCGAACTTAAATTTCGGCCTCATGATATAGCCCTCCTTACGTTGAGAACCCTTTGATTACATTCGCTCAGTTTCCTTTGACATGTTGCCAACGGCAAAGGATCGTTTCCAAGAGATCTACGACAATAAACAAACTGACTCCGAGTAGCGCCATCATTATGATTCCAGCAAACATCTCATCCGGTGCCGCACGGCTCCACGAATCCATAATAAAATAACCTAACCCTTCGGTCGTAGCAAACGACTCAGCGAAGAACAAAACAGCAATCGCGGTACCCATGCTCAGGCGAAGCGACGTCAAAACATCAGGCAAACTCGCTGGCAAAAGCACGTACCGATAGACTTGTACACGGTTTCCACCCAGAGAACGCAGAGATGAAACCGTTTCAGCGGGCACTTTACGAACAGCATCGCGTGTGGTCACTAGAATCTGAAAAAAGACAATAAATGTAATGAGAAAGATTTTCGAACGATCCCCTAGTCCGAGAAACAAGAGAATCAGAGGAAGAAAGACGATCTTTGGAATCGGATAGGTAATATACACTAAAGGGGCCAAAAATCGGTCAATTCGCCGTTCATGCCCCATAATCAATCCTAGAGGAAGACCAAGCAGTAACGAGAGTAAAGTAGAAAGAACGACTCGATAGGTGCTGACCCATAGGTGTCTTCCAAGATTGGCTTCTAACAGCAATCGTGAGGTGGCACTTACAGCTGCCTGAGGTGTCGGTAGCATGGGAGTTTTCAAGGTCCAGGCTACATACTGCCAGAATGCTAATAGAAATAAAGCAGCTCCCAAATACCCATAGAGCTGTCTCTGAAATTTTCTCCCCCTCTGGATCATCCGACCATCCCCCCTTCTAAGAGAGAACGGACATAGCTCGTCTTCTGAAAAAACTCGGACGTCTGACGATAGCCACTTTGCCCAACAAGAGGATTAAAAATTTCGCCCATGACCTGAGTGGGGCGACCATCTGCCAATACTAAGATACGACTACCTAGAAATACGGCCTCCTCAATACTGTGCGTCACTAAAACAGTTGTTAGCTTCTGTTCCTGCCAGATTTCTAATAAGAGTTTTTGCAATCGTTCACGAGTCAAGGCATCAAGTGCCGACAAAGGCTCATCCATCAAAAGCAGATCGGGTTGTAAAGTTAAAGCTCTTGCCAAAGCCACTCTCTGTCTTTGCCCTCCGCTCAACTGACTAGGAAAATGATGTTTCACTTCCCACAAGCCCATTTTATGAATCATTTCTTCGACTGCTCTCTGATACTTCCGCTTAGGTATATGCCGAACTCGCAAACCTAAACAAACATTTTGCTCGACATTAAGCCAAGGAAAGAGTCCATATTCTTGCAGGATAAAGGCTGTTTTCTGCCTTGCACCCACCACCTGTTCACCCCAAATCCTAATCTCCCCGCCTGTTGGTTGAAGCAACCCGGCTAAGAGATAAAGAAGAGTGCTTTTACCGCAGCCTGACGGGCCAATTAAGACAACGCTTTCTCCTGGTTCAACCTTCAAACTAAAATCGTCATAGACCTGGACCTGTGACGTTCCTTGAACATAAGCTAGATTACAATCAGAAATTTCAATCACAGGTTATTCGCTCCTTATATCAGAAGTCAGAGTTCAGAGGCCAGAGGCCAGACTCGACGTTCGAAGTCCGAAATAGAAGGCTCTCGAAGTGTAGCCGACAACCAACATCGAACAACGAACCTCGAATATCGAACCTCGATTAGGGTAGGAGACTGGGATCTACTAAATCTTGATAGCTATAAGCTTGTGGAATGAGCTTTTTATCGAGCATCCACTTCATAATACTATTGATTTCTTCCTCAGTTGGAAGTTGGAGCTTTGAGAAAGTCGGCGTTTGATAGCTTTCCTTTAGCTCAGTAGGAACTTGAGCTTTTTCCAAAAAAAGACTGCGGTATTGATCGGGATTTTTACTTAATGCTTGTCCCGCAGAGCCATAAACTCGTACTGTAGCTTTAATTCCCTCTAGGTTTTCTTGAATACTTTGAGTTCGGAATAAGAAAACGGTCTGAGAAATATTCCGATACGTATCATCAATAATCAGATGTGCCCCCTTGGCTTCAGCTAGAGATGCTAAAGGATCTGGAAGACAAGCGGTATTAATCTGATCCGATAGCAACATATCTAAGCGCACCGGCATTTTAGGAATTGACATCTTCTTTACATCGTTTAACACAACTCCTTTATCCAGGAGCATTTGATCACTGACATAATCGATAATCGAGTTCTGCGATATCCCTAGGGTCGCCCCTTTTAAACCAGCCAGATCTTTAATACTCGACTTAGGAGAGGACAAAATTGCAAAACGCCCTTCTTTAGGAGTTGCTCCAAGGCCTATTGAAGCAATCTTCACATCGGTACCAATTTTCTTTAACAATGCCACGGCTACCATATCCGCTACTTCTCCATCAATTTGCCCTGCTTGCAATGCAGTGTCCCGTTCGATGGCGCTAGCAAAGCTAACTAATTCGACAGTAACTCCTTCTTTCGCAAAGAGTCCGTCTTTTTCGGCAACATAGAACGGTAAATTATCTTCAATTGGCAATACCCCAATTTTAACCGTTTTCCCTGCGCTCTTCACAGGTTGGTTATTAGCTGGGGCCTTACTTACCGCGCAACCGGAAACAACCATCGCTAGAATAAGAACAACACAAATAATCCCCAAAACACTAAATTCGAAACTTTGTTTCCTCATTTATTCTCGACACTCCTTCTCTTTTTTCTTTCTTCTAAGCATAATTATTAGTTTCGACAGAGAGTTAGTTATTCCTTTTTGCATTCGTTGTTGTATCCAAAATGAATACCTTATCCCTTGTGGATAAACTCTCTCGGAGTCTTTCGGTACTTCTGCTGCTTGGAATGGCCTACATAATAATGTTAAGCAACCAAATAACAGATCACATTATCACGCAACATGCCTTTGGGTACAGATTGGTGGTCATGCCTTTTATTGATGCTACTTACGTTTCCTCGTCTTATCTCATCCCTTTGTAGCCGGCTTTCCCGTCCTCTGAGTACAATGAGTTAATCTAGATCTACATTCTACCGTTCTGGTCAGGATTTCCCATTCTCATAGAGAATAACAGTTAAAGAACCTCCAATATGAGGTGTAGCAAGAGGATAAAGCAAATTTCAAAGAGGAGCTGCTGAATCATATCTCGCCACTTGGATGGGAACATATTAACTTCTTAGGCGAATACAAGTTTGATTCAAGGCAAACGACAACACTAAAAATTTACGGCCACTTAAATATAGTAACGAGGATGTCAATTAGAATCTTATTGAAATATCGAAACCTGTTATCCTTTAGAGTAGGGAAAACTGGCTCAAAAATGGTATAATTAGATAAAGTATCAAAAGAACGGAAGTTATATATGCTCATTACTTTTACTGAAGATAATGAAAAACGTAATAAGCTTGAATCCTTATATAATGAATATGCTTTATACATCTATAGGGTAGCATATCAGATTCTAAAGGATAAATATCTTGCCCAGGATGCGGTTCATGAGGCTTTTATCAGTATTTTAAAAAATGTTGATAAAATTATAGAAATCAACTGTAACAAAACGAAAGCTTTTATTATTATTATTATTAGGAACATTTCTATCAATCTTTATAATCAGAGAAAGAAACAATCCAGCCTTTCCTTCGAAGAACTAGAAGGCGAATTAGCTGAATCCGTGCCAAATGTTGAGGAAACCGTGATTAGTAATGAGGCTTTTTCCAGAGTGACAGATAAAATCAAGAAATTACACCCCTTATATGCCGATATTCTTTCATTAAAATATTATTTTTACTATAAAGATGAAGAAATATCCAAGATGTTAAATATTACACCGGAAAATACTAGAATACGGCTCCACCGGGCAAGGAAATATTTGCTGGAATCATTATCTCAGGATCAGGAGGCAACCAATCATGATTGAACATGAAATTGCAAAAATAAAAGCTCAAGAAAAAATGATGGAAGCACTCTTTGAATACGCTGCAGTCTGTCATGTTGAAAATATAATACTAGAAAATCCTTGTGAAGCTGACTCAGATCCCGAAATCTCCCTCACGCAAGAGTTTGACCACAAAATGAAGAAGCTAATTGCTAGCTATAATAGAAAGTATTTAATTAAGAGCTTAAGACAAAAGACATTTATGTTCTTGCCAAAAGTAGTAGTCTTTATGCTGATCGTTCTCGGCAGTCTTACCATAATTGTAGCCAGTGTTCATGCGTTAAGAGCTAAAGCCCTCAATCTATTTCTAGATATCCAAGAAAAGTATACAGATATCCAGATGAAAGAGATTAATCCTAACCAAACAGAACAAAAGCGGCAAATAACACCTACTCAAAAGGAAATTCCTTCGAACTGGAATGGTTATGTTCCAGAATATGTACCAAAGGGATTTATAGTTGTTAAAACGGAAGAGAATGTTGTGTCTATGAGTATTCATTATGCTGATGATAAAGGGAGAACCATACGGTTCAATCAGTATCTAAATTGTGATACTGACCTGAGAATAGATACGGAAAATGCTACTTTACAACATATTTTCATACACAATAGCCAAGCTCTCATTTTTGAAAAAAATGGTAGAGTAGGTGTTGTTTGGGAAGATCAATCTCTTTTCTATATTGTAGGTCAGGCAGAACAATCAGAAATCATAAAAATGGCTAAAAGTCTAAATAAATAAAATTATTTTTCAAAAAGTGTAACAAAAAGCCTCTCCCATTTGTTTATCCTTATGAAGGAGAAAATGAGGGGAGGTGAATTTTATGCAAAAAAGAGTAGTAGTACTTATTCTGTCACTTTTGATTCTTTGTATGGTTCCTATGCAGGTGCTTGCCTCAGAACAAACCACTAATTCTATTGTAAGTCCCATGTGGGTAAACATTATAGATTATCAAAATACATTTAGTATTTCTTCTAGTGGAGCAGCAACCGTAAACACAACGCTTAATGCTGAAACTAACATAAATAAAGTAGTACTTACTGCAAGTATCCAACAATACAATAATGGAAATTGGACAACGATCAAAAGCTGGGCAAGCACTTCTTACAGTAACAGCGGATCACTTTATCAAACTAGGTATTTAATAAGCGGTTATTACTACCGTATGGTATCCAATGGATCAGTTTATCAAGATGAGTTACTTGTAGAAAATACTTCGTATACAAGTTCAAGTCGTTGGTATTAGGAAATTCCACGTTTCCCTTAAATGGAAAAACCTAATCATTTTTTATATGACATTAACATCAAAGCTTGATTTAAGTGAAAAAACCTCTATGCTAGGCGAAGAAAGATCCAACAGAAAAACATCAAAATAGCGACTTTGAAATGAATTTTAAGTAATGTATCCCGGGCCCTATTGTCGAGACATATTCTTCAAATTTAAGTAATGCATTTCTATGAGGGCTGTGCTTAGATGATAAATTCATTTTAAGCAAGCCCCTTTACTTCATCGTAGCATCCGCCGTCACCCATATTTAACCTTAATTCACATATCCGATCTTGCTCTGAGGTCCTGAAACTTTTGGAACTTTACCCCCTAAAGAGTGGTGAGGTCTAAAGTTATAGTGCTTTATCATGTAATTATTTGCTCATCGAGAGTCCAAGGTGCATTAGATGATGAAACAACGAAAGGAATGACGCTTAAAAATGTCTAAAAAAATACTATTTATTGCTTTAGCTTTTGTAATAATTATTGGAGGTGTATTCGCTCTTTCTAACCAAGTAATTATATCAAATAATATTACAGCTAGAAATTTTCTAAATGAGGTTAAGAAAGGAGACTTTGGCAACGCATTTAATTATGTTGAATATTACGATGTAGGTGATGATGTTTCACCTCAAACATCTTATGAAAAAGCGAAAGACATCTGGACTTCGAGAATGATAAAGTTGAAACAAGAAGGTATATATTTGACTAACTATAAAGATTTAACAGGTTATATGGACGATGGTTATCCAAAAGGGGAAGTAACCTTATTGTTATCTAATAATGGTGAAATAGAAGAACAAAAATGTTCAATCCATTTTAGCAAACTATCAAAAAAATGGAAAATTGAAGATCTATATTTTTATAATTCAAATCATATTTTTGAAAGGATGATCAGTGGAGATGTTAAAGTTAAGTGATCAAGAAATTACCATTATTAAATACCTATGTAATGGTTTAACAGCAAAGCAAATTGCATCAAAAATGTATTTAAGCATCCATTGTGTCCATTATCATAAAAAACAAATATTTATAAAATTGGATGCGAAGTCATCTGCTGAAGTAGTATCAATTGCTAAATCAAAAAGCATTATCTAATGAAAAAAATTACTAGTGGCTGTTACAAAAAAACAAGAACAAGCAAAAACAAACTAAGCTAGCGAACAAACGTGCCTCTCGTTCTTAGATTTTCACTCCTTGCTAAGGCTCCCGAAAAGACTTCCAGTCATGAAAAAGATACGTTGCGAAAAAGCGCTCTAAAAAAGGGCATAGCACTCCTATTGGTTCCATTTGGGGCAGGATGCCAAGATTCCTTATTGCTTTTGATATTTCAACACCTAAGCCGTTCGAAGAAGTGTATTTTTTCGGTCGTAAATGGCTTGCTCTGACAGTCGTTGTAACTCTTGATTCCGTCCTTTGGGAACAAAGTATTTCTGGGCGTGGCGGATCATACCAGAATTAAACGGCTTAAATCAACGAGTCGAAGGTAGGTCTCAACCCGTTTCTGCCCGCGTATCGGTAACTTCTTATGGTGAAAAACGCGATCAAGTAGGTTAGCTTCTAAGGCAAAGTTTAGTTCGACTTGTTTCCTGGATTCTCGCCGACTCATAACAAGGTCGGCGGCACAACCCCGAGTTTGATATAAAGTTCCTTCTGCTTTTCGAGTATACCCACACGTAGTTTATGACCAGGATTTCTGAAGCATTCAATCACATCGAGTTTGCCCAGCATCTGCTGCATTGTATAGGCTTTATACAACCCTTGTTCCTGCATCTTTTTATTAATATATGAAATGAATATCAGAGCCACAAATTCCACGAATAGCTTGCCTGTTTATACAAAGTTTGTGGGAAAAAATATAAATAATAACAAAAACTACTAATTGTAGTAGTTACAAATTGAATTGAAAGATATAGACTAAATTCAAGTTCAAAATTGAGAGGAGTTACTACTATGAAAAAGAAAAAATTGTTACCTTTATGTCTTGGTACTCTTATGTTTTTAGCCGCTTTTCAATCAACGGCATTCGCTGCAACTCAGTATGATAGGGCTTATTCTTCCTGGACTTCAGAGAATGCATCCTATGGGCCTGATGATGGTAATTATGAAGTCACGTCTTGGGATGATAACAGATGCAAAACTACTACAAATGTAATATATGACTCAACAGACATTACTTCAATAAGGAGTTATTACAATAATGATGATTGTTATCCTGGTCTGGATATCACAGATGTTAACAATAACTTTAATTCGACAGTAATTTCCTCAAACATACCAGATCCTCATTTTGATTGGGATAATGACTTTCCATGGACAAATGGTGACGAAGAAGCAGAAGTTACATGTGAATCGCCTCTCAGTCTTTCTTCTGGTACACAATATTATTTTTATTCATGGTTTGAAGAAGAATATAGCTCTGGTACCGCTACTTTCCAACTGAATACTTCTCAGAGCTACTGGGACAGCTACAACGATGAATATCAAACAACGGCGTATAGCCAGCTAGGAGCTGGAGAACTCACAGTAGATTTGCCTTAAATCATTTGATTTTATTATTTCAAATATACATTAAAATTGGAGGGAAACAAAACATGTATAAAAAAGTTATTGCAATAATTAGCAGCTCCGTTGTAGCATGTTCATTACTAGTAATGCCTATGGTTTTTGATACCAAAGCAGTATCGGCAAAAGAAGTCGGAAACGTAAAGTTCAAATTAAGCGAACAAGTAAAGTATGGAATAGTAAAAGCTAAGAATTTTGAAAATGGCTCTAAAATATCTGTACTTCATAAATTTGAAAATAAAGCTGAAGTAATTGATTTTGTAGCTTTAGCCAACGACAAGTTAAATATGCTATCAAGCGAAAAGAACTTTGATCAGTCTTTCTTTGCTACAACTACACTGGAAAAAGCCTTAACATTAAAAGAATTTGAGAATTTTGTCCTTAAATATGACTTGGATATATACGATTATAAAATAAGATTTGTAGAAAACAATGGAACTCGCGCAACGATTAGTGCTAAGCCTACTAATAATTCATTGATTGATCAAGCGATAATTATTGATGCTGTCGGTGAAAATACTTTGGTTGGGGTTATAGCCTTTACATCGAATGTAAATAAGGATAATTTAGTTAATCTAATCAATATGAAAAATGATAACAGCGTTTACTTAGTCGATGTTGATAGCTATTTCATCGGTCAAAGTATAAAAGAGCAGAATGACAAGGATATTGTAAAAGTTAAGGCAAATGATATATATTGGTATTTAGAAGATTATAAATTAATTAAATAACAGTTAGCAAGGGCCTAACAATATTAAAACCAAACACATAATTAGAGATACCGCCATGAATATAAATGGCGGTATCTCTAATTATGTGTTTGGAATTGTTTATATAATTTTGCGAGTTCTGCTAGGTACAAAGTAAACGGTAAATAATGTAACTCATTATTTACCGTTTACGGTACAAATATGTAGGGTGTTTCAAATTGTTTCTGGTAAACCTTTTCAGTATAGCTTCCGTCTCGGCGATTCATGGAAAAGTCGGCTTATAGTTACCATATATTGTCTTAGCGTTGGTTTTACGTCATTTGGTTGGCCTACACCAAAATGAAGACCAAAAAAGGGGCTGTCTCAAATAGAAATGTAATTTCTATTTTTAAAGATAGCCCCTAAATTTCCAGAAAATACATAGCTTATTTTCATTCTCGATTGTGATAAAACACTACACTTGAATCAAATCGCCAAATCCTTCCGAGAAAACAATATTCCTGCTAGAAACAAGTTCAAACCCGTTATTGCGCCTAAAGCTAAAATTTCCTTTGTTGGCAGAACCTTCTCTTGGAGGACCTGCTGAGGCCGAAACATCCCAAACGGAGTGAGGTATCTCAATCCAGAAAAACGATCACTTAGGCTTGAAACCACATCCAACCCATAAAATGCAAAAGTTAAGGCACTCGCCCAGCGCTCCGACTCTTCTTTGGTATCGAAGAGCACTGCCAATAACAGGCTGCAAGCACTAATTGTTGAACCTAAACTGAAGGCTAGGATTCCCAGTCGGAAGTATTGCCACCTTGCAATCGGTATATCAAAATGCCTTGTTGCTGTATATATCCCGCTTAGCGTGGAGCCGGTTACCAAGGCTAACTCCGTCAAAAGTACTCCTATTTGGGTATTTAGAATCTCGGAACGCGAAACTGGTGAAGATAAGGGATAAGCCATGAAGCCCTGTTCGACTGGTTGGGCCACTAAGGCATTTGCTGAGTTTATTCCATAAAAGGAAATAATCAGCGACCATATCCGACCAAACAGTTGCGCCGAAATATAAGCCTCATAGGACAGGTCAACTTCTTCCCCCGTTGAGACGCCAAACGCTCGTTTAACTCCGGAGGGAAAACTTTTCGGGATTTCCTCAATAGCCGGTGACTGGATAATAATGGGATAAATCCAAGTAACTATCCATTCGTAGAGAGCCAATCCCAACGAGTAACCGATAACTTTTTTACCCTCTTGTCTGAGCATTACCCAATACAATGTGTCATTCATCGAAGTTACCTCGACATTTCTGAACACTCATGAGAGCATTTGGCAAAGAAATAATGGGATGTTCCCAAAGGCATAACCGAAATGTTCACATCTGAGTAGCCCGTTTGCTGCAGAAGCGTAAGAATTTCTTGTTCAGTTGGTAACCCTTGAAATCCCTGATGACAAGCTAGGAAGAAACTCATCAGATTCTGCGGCACATGTGTCCGAAATACTCGAATCGGTTCACCCTTTCGCACTGCTGTTAATATGCCCACTTGCCCATCTGGAGTCAGTAACCCTTTAATACTCGCTAGGAGCTGAATTCTTTGTTCTGGCGTGAAGTAGTAAATACTGTTATTTAGTAGGCAAAGATCAAACGTTCCTGACTCATCAAGAAGTCTCTCTTCATCTGCAAGCAGTTCATTTTCTTGCTGTTTCCTATCTTGTAAATTCCTAAGTGATAAAATATCTTCGCAAAGAATATGGATTCGCCCCCCAGTCTCTTTGGCGCGCTCCTGTGCTCTAGACGCGACAACAGGATTCATTTCAAGGCCTACACCGTGTAGGAGCGGAAACTCACATGCTAGCTTATTTAAATACAACCCTTCCCCACAGCCAAGATCCAAGACTTTTTGCCATTTCTCTCGCTGGCATTTAGACCGCAAAAATGGCCAGACAAAGGGCTCTGAGGCTAAAGAGGCTTTAGAAATTAATTCTTCCTCCATGTCGGAACCAAAGACTAATTTCTCCTTTTGATTGCTTATGAGCTGCGGAAGCTCTGCAAACTCTATGCCCCAATGACTTACTAACTCCTTATACAAGGCCTCTAATCCACTATTTCTGTATTTATTGATTGCCTTTCCCAGTTTAGTAACTCGGAAGTATCCATTATTTTTGATGAGTAAGCCCTGGCAATAAGCCTGTTCTAACCAGTGATCCAAGAGAATCTTGTCCCAGCCCGGATGGAGGACCATTAGATCATCTACGTTTCCTTCTCGTTCTAATTCTGCCCAGAGATTTAACTCCATGCCAGTCTGCACGACCCATAAAAAACCCAGATGCTCCATTAGGGCTGTGGTTTTACCGAGCAATGCCAACATGCCTGCGTCCAAAATCGTTCCTCCTTTTGCTCATCCACAATTCTTCGCAATCGATCTACTATAAAGCCCCTGTTAAGAAACAGGGGCTTTATACTTATCTCTAAATTAGATTAATGATCTAATTACGAACTCCCTACAAAATATACTATGTCAGGACAAAATTCTTTTGTGCATGTATGTTAAAGTATTCAATTCCTTTAGAAAAAGCCCTTTGACTTACATCAAAAGGCTGCGCTTTTCTCATACTTATCAGAAAGTATAACTTCGTTGCATACTGCAAGAAGGCTAATACGTGCGAAGACAGTGTCTGCAAGAAGGTTTAACTCGTGCGAAGACAGTGTCTTCGTGTCGTCTGTAACATAAGTGTAACCAACGGTTTCGCCTTCGCCAAGGCTTGGCGAAGCCGGGTTTCTTTATACTAGTCAGAAAGTATAAACTTCGTTTGTATACTTTCTGGAAGCATAAGTGCAACTAAGGCGGCCGCCTGCGCAAAGCTTGGCGCCAGCCAAGTTTTCTTTATCCTAGTTTAAACGTATCACTTTCTTAAACGTGGATATCTTTCTTGCTAAAAATATATCCAGCAAGCACAATAAAAATAGTTGAAAGTCCGAACAATCCGAGGGTTGGAATGGTAGGAACCTCACCATCCAGGACCTCTTGGGGTCTAACCCAACCAAATATCGTCAGTTTTTTAACCCAGGAAAATCGATCATTAAGATCTGAACAGACATCCAGAGCATAACATAAAAAGGTGAGACTGGAAGCACTCAAAATTGTATACTCTTCTACATCAAATAAGACCGAGAAAAATAAGCTGTAGGCGCCAACCGCTGAAAACAGAGCAAATCCCAGGATCCCCAGGCGAAAATATGACCATACATCGATCGGAATATTAAACAACATCATTTCTCCCCAAATCCCTAGCACAGTCAAGCCCATCAGCAAGGTCAATCCACTTACCAGGACAGATACTTGAGTAACAAACACCTCTTGGCGCCCCACTGGAGAAGATAAAAGGTAAGCCATCGCTCCGTGATCAACTAATTTTGTGATTAAAGCATCAGCCGTACTTATCGAATAAATTCCCATCACAAGCAACCAAACTCGGCCAAAGCATTGGGTAGAAACATAGGACTCGAAGCGATTAAGTTCACTTGCTGAAGAAACACCAAAGACACGTTTCACAGAATTCGGCAGATTCATCGCTAATTCAGTCGCGACCATAGACTGAGAAATTGTAGGATAGACTCCGATCAATAGAAGATTATAGAACGATAGCCCAGTTGCGTAGTTTATCGCTTTCTTGCCCTGTTGTTTAAGCATAGCGTAAAATAATGTCTGATTCAGAAGCATCCCTCCCCTTCATAAAAATGCATGAACGCTTCTTCTAATTCTGTCGTCTTCTGAGAAAACTCCTTAACATTCACCTGAGCGAGTCCACTTAAAAGCGGGTTTAAATCTCCCTGTACTTCAACCGATAGACCTGTTCCCTTAACCGCGACAATTGCTAAGCCGTGCTCACGAAGAAGTTGTACTTGCCCTTCATCTTCAACCGTTATCTCAAAGGTTCTGTGCTGAGCCTGCCGAAGTTTTTGAATGTCCTCCACCGCAGCCAATTTACCGTCCCGAATGATTCCCACCCGATCACAGGTCCGCTCCACCTCTGGAAACATATGCGAGGAAATAAAAATAGTCTTTCCCTGGCATTTTTCTTCCAAAACCAAATCAACAAATACTTTTTGCATAAGCGGATCTAAACCTGAAGTCGGTTCATCCAAAATTAGAACCTCAGAATCCAACATCAGAGCGTAAATGATTCCTAATTTTTGTTTCATTCCTTTGGACATTTTTTTAATAGGCTGTTTCAGATTGAGATCTAAGCGTTCACTAAGGACATCTCGGCGTTTCTGGTAAATCGGTCGATCCCCATGCATTCCTGACATCAGATTTAAAAACTCTAAGCCAGACATCTGCTCCAGGAAATTCATTTCGCCTGGTAGATAACTCACGATCGCCTTTACAGCCAAGGAATTTTGCCAGCAATCAAGTCCCTTAATCTGAGCAAAACCAGCATCTGGTTTTATAAAACCCATAAGATGACGAATCATTGTTGTCTTCCCCGCACCATTGGGACCCAAAAAGCCAAATACTTCTCCTTTATTGACTTGGAAGGTTACTTCTTTAATTCCTCTAATCTTGTTAGTTTCTTTCCACTTAGTTTTACTTTTATCTTCTGGATATAGTTTAGTTATTCCTTCAACTTTAATCATCTATAATCTCCGCCCTATTGAATTATTTGTGTCGCTATCCACCTCTAATTTCCCTATATATCGCTCTAATACAAGATACGCTCAATCTTTTTTTCTGTTCCATTGCTTCTTTATTCTGGTTTACCAAAGGAAAGGAATCATTAATTTCTTTTTATAAATCTTTTGACCCATTCAATAATTAAGAAACGCTCTTTAATAAACTGAAACCGAAACGGTTTTGCTAGCTCTACTACGCTCATGCTCGGATCAAGCTCATGAACAATTCCCTGAAGCGTTAAGAGAGACTTTCCTATTAATACAAAATCTGAAGGAATCTCAATCCGATGATTAAATGCCATACTCAAAAGATCGTTGACAAGCTCAGGAAGAGCGGTTTGAGCAATTGGAACATCTAGATGTTTCCTGCGTATTTCATCCAGATCCAGTCGCAGTTGATCTAGATCCACATTTTGAGGCACCACGCCGAGTTGTAACATCGCCTTCACCATAGACTTTGTGTCACGACAGGTCAAGGAACTGATTAAATTGGCAAAGCGACGTTTCATAAGCGGAGTTAGATTTCCTACAATCCCAAAATCAACAAAAGCGATTCTCTCTCCGGATAAAACAAAAATGTTTCCAGGATGGGGGTCTCCATGGAAGAAACCGTCCTTTATGATTTGTTGAAGCAAGGCTTTACTTATGCGTGCGGCAATTATTTTCTCATTATAATGAAGGGCTGCAATTTTTTTCTGATCATTGAGTTTAACCCCATCAATATAAGTCATAGTTAGAACACGCCTAGTTGTAAACTTCCAGAAAATACGCGGGATTATGACCAAAGAATCACCCTCAAACCCTTGGGCCATTTTTTCAGCATTTTTCCCTTCAGTCGTGTAATCAAGTTCTTTTTCCAGCCATCTGGAAAATTCCTTAAGCATCCCATGAAGTGCATAATCTTTAGCCTTGGGAAGACGTTGTTCAATCAGGGTTACAATATCCTGCATGATCTCTAAATCCGTGTGAATCACAGTGGAAATGTTGGGGCGTTGCACTTTTACTACCACGGGCTCTCCTGTGTGAAGTACTGCATAATGAACCTGACCAATTGATGCTGCGGCAAGAGGCAATGGAGAAAATTCACGGAAGAGTTCTGTAATCGGAGCACCCAGCTCCTGTTCAACCGTCCGTCGGACGTTTTCGAATCGAATCAACGGAGCTCTATCCTGAAGTTGTTCCAACTCCTTTAGTATCGGCTTAGGAATGATATCTGGCCGCGTGCTGGCAAATTGTCCTATTTTCATGAACGTCGGTCCCAGTTCACCCAAGACTTGACGAACGCTCTGCCCCAGTTGAACCAAGTCCATCTCCGCAGAGGCTCGGCTACCTCCTAAACCCAAATGCTCAAAAAGAATAAACCCGAATCCATTACGGATGAACACGGATACAATCTCTTGATAACGACGAAAATGTCGCAATGTCTGTTCAAGCACGAGAACGCGCTCCTTTTTTATCTTTATGCAAGCTTACTCATACTCTCATGATATTCCCACATGTTCCAGAGTGTTTCTGAGGGCGATCGGCAATCTAAAAAAGAGAGTCTTTCACACGCGAAGGCGGTAAAAGACTCTCTTTTTAGATAAATTCATAGACAAACAACTTACTTTAATGAATCTAGAACCTGTTGATACATATCCTGTGGATTTAAGCCGTTCCCAGCTGGCCTGCCACCTGTCCCATTGACTGTTGCGCCACCATTCCCACTGCCATTTCCGCCGCCTGCTCCCCCTTGTGGGTAGTTTCCCTTAGATGAGTTTTCATTTGAGTTATTAGCGTTTTGGCTATTTCCATTGGAACTCTCCGTGTGGTTAAAGAACTTTTTTGTTGGTCTGTAAAAACAGCGTTAATTGCATCAGCTTTTTGTTGTAAAATATCTTGACTTGCATTCGGCGTATTGATCAATTCTTGCAAAATTGGTTTAAGCTTTTCTTTCTGGTCACTGGTTAAAGGGTTTTGTTGATCATTTTCTAGGCGACGTATTTCCATTGCAGCCGTTAACGCTGGATTACGTACTCTCTGCCCCTGGCCTGGTTGTCCCTGATTTGTTTGCCCTTGGGTTGCTTGTTCCTGATTTGTTGATTGTGCAGTGGTTGCTTTACTTGAACTACATCCAACGGTTCCGATCGACACGATCAGCAATAGTATCCCAACCAGTATCCAAGGTTTGCTCGAAAATCCTTGGATTTTATTTTGCTTTTCCATTTTTGATTAACACCCCCCTGATCAAAACAAGGTTTTGTAATTTATTGGTTTTTCCTTACATTAGTTCGTTAAGCTACCATATAGGCCATTACATCCTTACTATTTTCTAACTAACGCTTCAACACTCCCTTTCAACTTTATGATTAAGAATATAACTAAAATTTAGTAGAAATGTGATTAGCATCTCAAGATTTTATTAAGATTCTGGGCTCTGCCACTCCTCTCAGAATTTGCGAGTTTTCTACAGCTTACTTAAAATAATTGTACGCACTTTTTCGTGCAACCCATTAATCTGTTCTTTTGTGAGGTCATAAGTCTCAATAGGCTCCGATATTACCATTTCAACTTCTGCAGGTTTTATTAAAAAACCGCTTTCTTCCATGAGTTTAAAGCTTCCTTTAATCGTAACAGGAACAATAGGGACGTTTGCCTTTATTGCTATTCTTAAACTACCAGCTTTAAATTCCCCCATTGTATTCCCTTTCGAGCGGGTTCCTTCCGGAAAGATCACCATTGAATATCCTTTTTTTAAATAGTCTGCAGCCTGATTCATAACCCGTAGGGATTGACGCATGTCATGCCGATCCAGAAATAAACAGTTCATTTGCTTCATCCATTTGGATATTATCGGGATTTTTAATATTTCAACTTTCGCAATAAATGCTTTAGGTTTATCAATACAGCCCAAAAATATCGGTATATCAAAATTGCCCTGGTGATTACTCACGAATAAAACTGTACGATCCAAAGGAACATTCTCCGCCCCAATCACTGTAACCTTGGCACCAGCAAAGTTTAGTAAATCCTTTGCCCATTTTGATGCTACCGAATTTACTAGTTTATCTCGTTCATTAATTTTCTGCTTTTCTAAAAGACTATTAACTTTAAAATACGAAGGCATAATCTTTATCAGATAAAGCCAAAAATAAGCAAACCAAACTATCGTACGAAACATAGTTTCACTCCTATCATAACTATGATTATTAGTTATGAATTTGTTTTGTCGATTTCCTCAACAATCATATTATACCTCTTCCTTTGTAGTAAGCATAGAAATCAGGCCTGCAACAAGACTCCTGTTGCTTTCATCCGCTTTAAATAGGAATGGAGACATAGCTAAAGGTTTATGTCCCCATTCCCTACTCAATCTTATAAAATAATTCGCTGGGTATTTTCTGTAATACACAAATACTAATTTCATCTCAGTTCATCTTTATCTTTATTTGACGTAAGTAACTACATTTTTCTTTCTGGGTGCAGCATCAGGTTGATCGCCTTTCCGATAGCCGAGTGCTACTGAATATAAAGGCCGATACCCTTCCTGAACACCAAGAAGTTTTTTATATTTTGATCCGTTTTCGTTGCCAAAAACAAATAGTCCAAAGTGAATCCAGCAGGCAGCCAGGCCAATAGATTCAGCCGCAAGTAAGATATTCTGAGTTGCAGCAGCACAGTCAGCAGGCATCCACGGGCTTTCATCACCACAAACAAGGATAACTGTTGGCGCCTTATAAAATGCATTAAATTCTTGATTATTGGCTAGTTCTCTAATAAATTGCATTTCATAATTTTTTACAGCTGCTTTGGCAGCTTCGCTTAATTCGTTAATCAGCTCTGCTTTCTGTATAACTAATAAACTGCCAAGATTGAGATCCGGCGTTAGGTGCGTACTGAGCAGCTTCCAAAACAGTTTCCAATTCGTTGTCCTTGATTTGCTTGTCACTGAAACTTCGGATACTTCTACGACTTTTTATTACTTTCAAAATTTCATTCATTCTTAAGTAACCTCCAATATAATCGTTTCCAATTTTGTCTCTGGATAACCTTACGACACTTTTCGTCACCATTTCTAGTGAATAATTTTCTCTTTCTAAATGATAGCATTTGCTAACCTCTAACACCTCTATAACAACCAGTTTTTAACCAAAAAAATCCTCCGTCTGATGTCAAAACGAAGGATTTTCCTTTCTGATTTTTGTTGATTTGCTTTGTCAACCATTCCTATCTGCTAAATATCTTCGTCTTTCGGCATCTTAATCGCAAAGTGCGCTCCTTCAAGGATCTGTGCTAATACGTTCAATGGGGTAGTCGCCACTTCACGGTACATCCGGTGGGTGTATAGGTGACGAACGTTGGGAAACTCTTGTTTAAATAATCTCCTTGCCTTATCGCCGGCATGATCGGCATCCAGGAGAACGCAAACTTCATCATCACTGAATTCAGCGATTAATTGTTCCAACTTATCCGGCCCTAATGTCCCATTAGTACAAGCAATCTCCACGGGTTCATCCAGAAGTTGCTGCAAACGCTGTTTGTCTGTTTTTCCTTCTACTATAATAACTCTACCCATTATCCCACCAATACTTTCAGCCCAAATAAAAAGTTATCCAGCGTAGCTTTTACTTTTTGCTGCTGAACTATGCTTCATCATAGCTTTGCATCCTCCACTCCATCGAGCCAGTCTTCAATCACGCCAACCACTGAAGCGATGCAGCCGTCTTGAAAAGGAGAAATCAAATTAGCTAACTCGACCAGTTCCAGAAACGACTGACTACCACCAGCCTTACATAACCTCAGGTAATCAGCCCAGGCCGTGTCGTGATTTTCGCGGGACCTTTTCCAGAACTGGAAAGCACAAATTTGGGCTAGGGTGTAGTCTATATAATAAAATGGATCGCCAAAGATATGCCCTTGTTGATGCCAGTAACCACCACGTTCTAAATAATCGTTGTCCTCATAAATGCGATGGGGTAGATATTTATTTTCGATTTCTCTCCAAGCAGCTTTTCTCTCCTGAGAAGAAGCCTCCGGGTGAGCATAAACGAAATGCTGAAATTCATCAACCGTAACCCCGTAGGGAATAAAAAGTAAGGCAGCGCTCAAGTGGGCGAACTTATACTTTGCGGTGTCTTCTTGAAAAAAGAGTTCCATCCAAGGCCAGGTGAAGAATTCCATGCTCATCGAGTGAATCTCACAAGCCTCATAGGTAGGCCAATGATATTCTGGAATTTGATAGTCTTTGCTGCAATAAACTTGAAAAGCATGCCCTGCCTCATGTGTCAAGACATCAATATCACCTGAGGTACCATTAAAATTGGAGAAAATAAACGGCACCTGATAGTTGCTAATATAGGTACAGTAGCCACCACCGGCCTTACCTTTTTTAGCAACTAAATCCATAAGCTCATTCTCCACCATCGACTTGAAAAATTCGCCTGTCTCTACTGACAACTCGTTGTACATACTTCGCCCATTAGCTACAATCCACTCAGGATCACCCTTAGGCTTAGCATTGCCCGTCTGGAAATCAAACTTCTCATCGTAATACACCAGAACCTCAGACCCCAACCGTTTACGCTGTCTTTCCCGTAATTTACTAGCCACCGGAACGATAGAGTCAAGGACCTGTTTGCGGAAATTTGCCACCATGACTGGGGTATAGTCTGAGCGCAGCATTCTAGCATACCCAAGTTCAATAAAGTTTTTATAGCCCAACTTTTCTGCAATACGTGCCCGAACTTTGACCAAACCGTCATAAATTTCATCAAACTTCATTTCATTGGCACTAAAGAAGGCGTATTTAGCCTCATTGGCTCGTTTCCGCATCGATCGATCGGTCGACAACTGGAACGGAACCAAGCCCGGCAGATTTCGCTCTTCTCCTTCAAACATAATCTTGGCTGAGGCAATAAGCTTGGTATATTCACTTGACAATTTATTTTCTTGTTGCAAATCTTGAATGATTTCTGGGGCGAAGGTTTTAAGGGTTAGATCTGCTTTAGTAAAAAGCTGTTTCCCCCACTTTTCTTCTAAAGCCTGTCGAAACTTCGAGTTAACTAACAACTGATAATACCTGGAGATTAAGCCTTGATATATCGGCATGACCTCGTCAAAATAGGTCTGTTCCTCCTCATAATACAGGTCATTCGTATCAACAGTATGGCGGATAATTACCAGTTGTTCCATCGTCTCAAATTCGCTTCTTAGCTCATTTATCGCTACCATCAGAGCATCCTGTTGCTCGAAATCTCCAGCCTGATCAAACTTAGCCAAAAGGCCAGAAAACTTGGTTTCCAGTTCCGACAAATCCGGCCTTTTGTAAGTAAACTCTCTAAACTTCATAGTGACCACCTCCATGCTCTAATTCTATATGGAAACGTTTAGTGATTCAAATTTTACGTGCTCGATAACCAAGAGCCCCATTCGTATTTATTACAGAAACTCTACTTTTATCCAAATAAGCAGGATAACTGTGATAATGTGTCGTATAGTTAAGTATTGGAAAGAAGTGTGTCACTAGCAACATTATTCACCCTCTTGTGTTTACAATCATGTAGGGAAAATCATTAATCTCATAATCAAACCCAATGATCGTGAAAAGAGATACTGTGATATTCAAATATAGAAGGAGTGGCTTCCAATCGTAAAAGTTAAAAATTCCTCTGCAGCTTATCCTTTGAAAATCAGCCTAATCTATGCGCTCATTGGATGCATCTGGTTTCTATTTTCTAACCGTATGCTCAATCACTTTGTTCAGGACCCCATTCTTATGAACCATCTGCAAACAGGCACAGATGGTTTTTTTATAATCGCTACTGCAGGGCTACTTTACTATCTTTTTTATCGAGGAATGTCTCATCTTCTCCATTCGGAGAAAGGCCTACTTCAATATGAAACGCTTTTAAGGCAGATCGAGCATAAGATTCTCACATCTCAACCCCTTGAAGAAGAAATTCTTCCATACCTAACAGAACAACTCGTCAATACTTTGGGCTATACAAGTGCCTTAATCGGTATAACTGAGCCGGATGGGTCAGTATCTTTGCGTGCTAGCGCTGGGGTCTTTGACAACTCGCTGAACCGACTTGAAATACGGTGGGATGACACACCCCTGGGTAAAGGCGCATTCGGTCAATGTATCCGCTCCGGAAAAAACCAAGCACATAATATACAAGGCAATCCACAATTTAAGCCTTGGTCCCACCTGCTTGAGAAAGCTAACATCCGCTCAGTCATTGCTCTTCCACTTAAGATTCAGGATCAAGCCATTGGTGCCTTGGTTCTATTCTCCCAAAAGCCTAACTTTTTCACTCCTGCTTGTTGCTCTCACCTTGAACATTTTGCCTTCCAAGTTGCAACCGCCTATACAGCAGTGCATCTTAAAACTCGTTTAGAACGTTATCACCTGCTCTATGAACATTCCAGAGACATCTTACTTTTTATTCATCCAGATGGTCAAATAATTGATGCCAACATTGCCGCAATTCTTGCCTACGGCTATTCTAGAGAAGAACTCCTCTGCATGCGGATTCATGATTTGCGAACACCAGAAACACGCTCTACTATTCAAGCTCAACTCCAAGATGCCTCCAATGAAGGAATTCTGTTTGAAACCATTCACCACCGTAAAGATGGAACTCCCTTCCCCGTGGAAGTAAACTCACTAGGAGCCTCTCTCAACGGAGTGCCTGTTCTTTTGAGCATTGTACGTGACACTTCAGAACGCAAAAAAAACCAAAAAGCTCTCCAACAAAGCGAAGTACGTTACCGGGAAATGTTTGAAAACATGAGCAATGCTGTTGCCGTTTATGATGTTACGAATTCTGGAAAGAGTTTTATTTTCAAAGAGTTTAATCAGGCTGCCGAGAAAATTGAGAAAATCTCACGAGAAAACGTATTGGGAAAATCACCCCTCGACGTGTTCCCTAATTTAAAAGAATTTGGGCTTATTAACATCCTCTCGCGGGTTTGGAATACCGGAAAACCCGAGACTTTCCCCACGAGCTTTTATCAAGACCACCGCATAATGGGATGGCGCAATTATTACATCTATAAACTCAACTCTGGTGAAATCGTTACGATTTACGAAGATGTTACCGCGCAAAAACAAGCCGAAGAGTCCGTTTGGTTAGAAAAGGAACGGGCGCAAGTGACACTCCATTCCATCGCCGATGCGGTAATTACGACCGACGTCTCGGGGAACATTGATTACCTCAACCCTATCGCGCAAAAACTTACTGGTTGGTCGGATGCCGCTGCTAGGGGTTTGCCAATCTTTTCTGTGTTTAACATTATTAGTGATGTTACTGGTAAGGTTCCTGAGAATCCTGTGGAGAAATGCCTCAAGCTGAATCGCAGTGTTGAAGGGAATGATCATACCCGCCTCATCCACCGCGATGGGAATTCCATTGAAATAGAAAATTCCGCAGCCCCCATTAATGATCGCCATGGGAAATTTATTGGTGCAATTCTAGTCTTTCGCGATGTCAGTGATAAACAAAACCTAGTTCGCGAGCTCTCCCATCAGGCCCATCACGACGCTCTAACCGGACTTCCAAACCGTCTTTTATTCATTGATCGTTTGACCCAGGCCCTAACCCATACCCGCCGCAACAACCATAAAATCGGTATTGTCTTTCTAGATCTGGATCATTTTAAAGTCATTAATGATACGCTTGGGCATAATGTCGGAGATCTTCTTTTGCAGGCCGTCTCCAAACGCCTCCAGAACCATTTGCGCGAAGGAGATACCGTTGCTCGACAAGGAGGAGACGAATTTCTAATTCTCCTTCCTGACCTGGTTCATAATTCAGATGCCTCTACCATTGCTCAGAAGATACTCAATTCTTTCTCAGAGCCTTTTATACTCGAACAACACGAAGTGCTAGTCACACCAAGTATCGGCATTAGTCTTTATCCTACAGATGGCGATAACCTGGAAACCCTTGTTAAACATGCCGATGCCGCCATGTACCATGCCAAAGAACTGGGACGCAATAACTATCAGTTTTATAGCTCTGAATTGTCCTAAATAGGACTTAAACACAAGGGTAGTCTTATCTCAAATGTTGTGCCTTTATCAAGCTCGCTCTCTACTGTAACCTGTCCACCCTGGAGGTCTATCAAGTGCTTAGCAATAGCCAGTCCCAGTCCTGTACCATTCTCATTGCGAGACTTATCAACTTTGTAAAAACGATCCCAGATATGGTTTAGCTCATCGGCAGCAATACCATATCCTTGATCACAAATTTTGACCGAAAGCATATTAAACCCAAACAGCCTTGTTTCAACGGACACCTGGGTGTTATTGGGAGAATATTTAAGTGCATTGTCTAAAAAAATAACCAGCAGTTGGCGTAAACGATCATAATCACCCCAAAACGGCGGAATGTCTTGGTCCGATAGATATTCAATTCTAATTCCTTTCTGCTCGGCGATTGTTTGAAAACTCTTAAGCACGTCATCAAATAGGCTGGGCATATGAAGCTTTTCTTTATGCACTGTAATTTTACCAGATTGGAGCCGAGATAATTCTAAAAGGTCACCAACTAAACGTTCTAATCCACGCGTTTCTGAAAGCATCCTTTGGTGGTAACGCTTAATTTCCTCGCTTTTCTGAACTGTACCATCAACCATCGCTTCGAGGGAACCACGGATGACGGTCAGAGGAGTACGGAATTCATGCGACACATTGGCAACAAATTCCCTGCGTAGTTGCTCAAGACGCACGCTCTCACTGATGTCCTGGACTAACGCAACGCTTCCTGTTATTGCTCCTTGATTGTCTTCAATGGGTGACAAGATAAACATCAACTTTTTACCCAACCAATCTTTCAACCTTCGCGAGGACTTCTTTTCTTCCATAACTTTAGTAAGCTGGGTCTCTATTTCTAAGTTTTTGAGGTCCATTTCTAATTCTTCTATCAGATATGGATGAGGTCTGTTCATAATTTCCGCGAGAGCGGAATTGACACTTACTGGCCTAAGGTTCGTATCAAAAGCAATGATGCCTTCTGAGATACTTGATAGTATGTCCTTGAGTTTGCCTTTTTCCTGAAAAAGCAGATTAATCGTGGAGCCTAATTCCAAGGCCAAATGGTCAAGGGAATTCCCAAGTTGCCCCAATTCATCCTGGCGTTCTACCCCTGTTCTCGCTGAATAATTGCCGCGTGTTATTTCCAACGCCGTACGATTCATAGCTTTCAAGGGACGGGTAAAGATGAGGGAGTAGAATAATCCCAAGCCTACAGCTAACACCAAAGCAAACAGAAGACTGATTGCCAGAATACCGACTGCTCTGTTCAGCGTTTCTGTAACCCCCGTTACTGGAGTATGAAGAAACACCGAGCCAATTATTACATGATTGGAGTCTATGACTGGAACCCCCACGGTTATTGTGGCTTCGTTATAGACACTGCTAAAACTTTCGCTGACAGATTCTTTACCTGAAAGAACCTCTTGAATGACTTTTTCAGCCTCCTTCGGCAAGGGCTCTGAATTATTCAGGAAACTTTGTCCCTTGCCAGCTCCTATACCCAGTCCTTGGCCTGACCCTTGTCCCATACCCCAACCTGCACCCCTGCCCATTCTTTGTCCCATTCCAGAGATTATTGCCAGGTTTCCTTTACTGTCAGTAATCCATACTTTTGACTCTGTCAGGGTATCCAAAGAACGCATGTATCCACCGAAACCACTCATTTGCCCATTGGCACTTTCCAAGTACTCAGCAGCAACTTCGGATACACTGCGCGCACTTGCCAGCATAGTTTTCTCTCTGCTCTCAAATGCATATTGCCTAAACATTTGAATGAAGATTATCCCGATGGTCAGCATTGATATAAGCACTATGACAACAAATCCTACCGTTAATTTAAAAGCAATTCTTTTCTTAAACATGCTTGACCTCAAATTTATAGCCCACGCCCCAGATGGTTTTTATGTCCCAGCTATAGGATTCAGGAATATTCATTTTTGACCTAAGTCTCTTGATATGGGTATCTACCGTACGAGCATCACCAAAATAATCATAACCCCATACACTGTTTAAAAGGTTGTCTCGTGAGAAAACCTTTCCTGGGTTGGATGCCAAAATCCACAAGATCTCGATTTCTTTCTTGGTAAGATTGATAAGCCGCCCCTCAATCATCGCTTCATAGTCTGAAAGGTTTATTTTCAAGCCGGGGTGACAGATAATATCGTTGCTTTGCTCTCCAGAAATATCGAGGCGCCTTAAAACTGCACGTATTCGAGCCATGACCTCTCTGGGACTGAAGGGTTTTACAATGTAGTCATCAGCCCCGATGTCCAACCCCAAGATCCGATCGCCATCTTCCCCTTTGGCTGTAACCATTATAATTGGTACATTAGAACTTTGCCTAATTTCTTGGCAAACAGTAAAGCCATCTTTTTTGGGCATCATAACATCTAACAGCACAAGCAACGGTCTATATTCTGCGAACTTCTGTAAGGTCTCTTCACCATCTCGCGCAATAATCGGCAAAAAGCCTTCTTGGGTGACATATGTTGTTAAAATATCAAGGATGCTATCATTATCATCTGCAATGAGTAGATACTTGTTCAAACTCGCACCTCCCTAATCTCTCTACATTTTATCACTAATCTCCATAACGTTTGTGTCATGTTTATGGCAATAATTTAATTACTCTAGTTAAATAGCGCTGTCCGAATTGAACTAACGGTACTAGTGCAATTGCTCCCAGACGTTTTCAAAATAATTTCCAAACTAACTGGAATTTCTGTTTTCAGGTTTCTCCAGTTATGATAGTATTGTCCTATTTTTGACAAGCAACACTTTTAGTCTCCAAAACCAGCCTAACGGACAAACGACAAGAACGGATACCTTGTGTGGCATTCGATCTTGTCGTTTGATGTGAGTACATGAAACAATCGTGGCTTTAGTTTAAGTTGAACAACATTATTAAACCTTAAATTTATTAACAGCTAATTCTAGACTTTCCCCAAGCTTAGCCAAGGCTTCTGCGGATTGGCTCACGGATACCATTGTAGCTGCTTGTTCTCCTGAAGAAGTGAAAACACGCTGTGCATTGGCAGCGCTTTGCTCAGCAATGATACCAATACTCTCTATGGATTGAACAGCCTTGGTCGTCCCGCTAGCCATTTGCTGTGAAGCTTCCGCAACCTGCCGAATCTGCTCAACGACAGTGTTAACCTCTACTACAATGGTTCGGAAGGAGTTCCCAGCAAGATTGACAGCCTCAACTCCTGCGATCACTTCTCCTTTTCCTTTCTCCATCACTTCAACGGCACGTACTGTCTCGCGTTGGATATTACCGATGAGGGTTGCGATCTGAGTTGCCGACGTCGATGATTGTTCCGCCAGCTTTCTTACCTCATCTGCGACAACCGCGAATCCTCTCCCCTGTTCGCCAGCCCGTGCAGCTTCAATGGCTGCATTCAAAGCCAATAAATTAGTTTGGTCGGCAATTCCTTTTATGACATCAACAATCTGTCCAATTTGTTTGGATTGGTCCCCTAACTGAAAAACGGCTTGACCTGTTTGGACCGAAACTTCACGGATTTGTTCAATTTTTTGTATAGCATTTTCTGCCTGTTGGGCTCCCAATTCTGCTTCCTGTGCTGCCTTTTTACTACTTTGACTAACGATCTCGGCATTCGCTGCCACTTGTTGTGCACTGGCAGACAGCTGTTCAATAACACTACTGGTATCCCCGACAGATATTGCCTGATCAGTTGCACCGGCCGCAAGTTGGGCCAGAGTGTCAGAAACTTGTTCACTGCTAGCCGTCGCTTCTTCTGCCGCAGCCGATAATTCCTGGCTAGTTGCCGCCACACTCTCCGACTGATTTAAGACTTCTCCAATGACTTCCCGTAATGAAGAGACCATTTCACCAACCGCTCGTGATAAAACACCAATTTCATCTCTATTATTGATAACAGGCATCTGAACATTTAGGTCTCCTCCTGCCACCGACTGAGCGACCTTCGTCACCTCAGAAAGAGGGCGGCTGATATGTCGCGCTAACATAATCGCTAAAACTGCCCCAACAATCAAGGAGATCACAATAATAACGATAAGGAGCCTTAAGACCGAAGTTTCTGTAGCTTTCGCGTCTGCAACAGCTTGGTTCCCACCTTGAGCCTGAAAATCCATTTGTGAATTCATGGAAAGAATGGCTTGATCAAAACTTGCTTTGCTCTTTTCGGTTAATAGAGCACGTGCCTCAACCTCTTTACCTGCCTCAAGTAATTTCCATATCTGATCAGCATCACTCATATAGAGGCTAAATGACTTCTGCATGGCTTGACTTCTATCTTTTCCTTCTGGAGTTTTTACTAATTTATCGAAGGTACTATAATCAGTCTCCCAATTGTTCTTATAGCTGACAAATTCAGCTTTGGCGTCTTGGAACGCATTCGCATCGTTTCGATTCGTAAATCCTAGCAAGAGAGTGCGCCGAGTGTCTTCTGTATCCTCAACCACTCTGGCTAAGGCAGTGGTTGATTTCAACCAGTGTCCCCCTAAATCGTCCGCACCCAAATTAATCCTATAAACGCCGTAGTAACCAACGACCCCTACAAGCAGAGTTAAAAGTACAACAACGAAAAAACCTAGCTGTAATTTGATTCGGATTCCATAGCTTATGTCTGATTTTAAAGTCTTTTTGTTACTCATGTTGGTCCCCCTTAAAAGATTTGACAGTATGGGTGTGAATCTTTGTCACCTCTTGCTCCTCTCATTATTTGGATATACTCCCAAATCCTATTTGCCCTTACTTTCTACCAATCAAAACTCTCAACTCTTTCTTTTTTTAATAAAAACAAAATCGCCGAAATCAATGGATCGGCGACAAATCTTTGTTCGGTAACCCGGCTATCTTCCGTAAAGCAAATAGGAGACCCGTGGCTTTGCGTCCTCAGTTCTCACTGAGTTTGCCTTTATCGCTGAGTATTAAATTAAGTTAAGTTAAGTTAAGTTAAGTTAAGTCAAGTTGAGGCAGACAATGTTATGTCTAGTTATTAATGGGTAGCACTTAAGTAATGCATTAATAGGACTTATGTATCAATGAATGAAATATAACACATACTTAAATGATATACAATCTTGTAGTATATAGCAACTTTCCACAATTAATTGTACATTAATAATTGAATCGACATTTTTATGGTTTTCTTGACATTATATTACACTCAAGCTAAAAACACTGAGTCATAATATTTGATAAAGCTTAATTGATAAATGACATATTTGGTTCAATATTTGCCATATTTATGCCACGATTATACAATATTATTAATGCGGATGTTAAAAACAAACTAAAACAAACTAAAACAAATTAAAGAAAACTAAAGCAAAAATGGGGCGTGGTTTTTATAAAGAACTACAAGAAACTCATTGCCGTAGGCACAATCATCGGGGTTTTAGGGGGAGCCGGCGTAGCAGGTGCTTCCTACATTACTGGTGCAACTACACCGGCGGGAATTGTATCCGCTTTGACTGGTAAGCCTGTAGAACAAGTCACGGCAGAAAGAGCCGCAGGAAAATCCTATGGAACCATTGCTAACGAAGCTGGGAAATTAGAGGAGTTCAAAACACAAACTTATTTTTTCCCCCTATGACCCAGGTTCCTTGAATAACAAGATGAATTTAGGAAATCATACCTTAGAGGAAATGAAAGGGGTGTTAGTATGTTTGAATTGTCATTTTACTTAATTTTTGCGGTTGTTACTGGGCTGGTTACATTTATTATCATTCCAAGAAATTTGTATAAGAAATTTTTTCTTTATGGATTATTATTCGGCGGCATTGGCGACTCTGTGCTTGCATCTATATTCCATTTCATGGGCTTATTAAATTATAAGAACTTGGGTTTAACCAGCATCTTTGGCATTTTTTCTTTTTGGACACCCGTTGCTTGGACTTTTTACTTCATGATCTTTTTCTACTTTTTGCCAGTCAGAAAATACTTTTTAGTGCCCTACATTTTGATTTTTGTTGCCTTAAATTATTCAGTAGGGATGGTTATGTCCCAATCAGGCTTATATGAACTGGTAGGTGGCTATAAATATGTGCAACCATTTGTTTTTCTAATTTGGTGTTCCTTATCCGCTTGGGTATTTCACAAAGGTGAACATAGGATTATGATCTAGATAACTAAATCGAGGCATTCACTCATTAAAAGCGACTGGATTATCCAATCGCTTTTACTTGTATTATCACGGTTTCCATCAGCGATAAAATTGAATAAAATACATCAATTCACGTTTCCTTAAAGGAATGGGTATATTTATGTAGAATCCTAAACCTACAGACAGTAAATTGATCGAACTCTTTAGCCTCTTGGTAAGAAATCAGTCGAAACAGAAATAGGAGTTTTTTGATGAAGCGTAATGTGAAAAATTTCATTTTGTTTGTCCTATGCCTTATATTAACTGGATGCACTACCGTCCCAACTATAACTTCTTCGCTGACTGCCTCAAAAGGTACTGATGCGCTAGACAAAACTATAACAGACCCAGAACCAAAGCCTCCCCACATTGAAACCATTACTCTTACCGCTACTGGCGACATTTTAATGCATAACACTCAAATTTGGGGTGGTCAACAAAACGATGGCTCATATAATTTCGATTCTTTTTTCAAGCAAGTAGAACACTTGATCCAAGCCGGAGACTATGCCTCCACCAATTTCGAAGCTCCAATGGCCGGACCTGACTCAGGGTATACCGGCTACCCCTTGTTTAATAGTCCAGATGCTATAACCGAAGCCTTTAAAAATTCCGGCTTCGATCTAATAGTAACAGCTAACAATCATATCTTAGATAGGGGCTACAATGGAGCAATGCGAACCTTAGACATTTTGCAAAAAGCATCATTAGATACCACAGGTTGCTTTTCCAGTGCTGAAGCACAGAATTCACCTCTTATTAAAACTATACGGGGCGTGAAAATCGGATATATCGCCTATACTTACGGTACCAATGGCATTCCGCTCCCTAAAGATGCTCCCTACTTAGTAAATCTCCTGAGCCCAGATAAGATTTTGGCAGACATCTCTCACCTGAGGCGTCAAGTGGATATCCTTGTATTGGTCTTACACTGGGGCGAAGAGTATCGCCAGCAGCCAACTGATCAACAAAAAGAACTTGCCCATAGGTTCGTGGAAGCGGGCGCCGATGTGATTTTAGGAAGCCATCCACATGTCATCGAACCGATGGAAATCTGCAATATTAAGGGCAAAAATAAATTTATCATTTACTCCATGGGTAATTTCATCAGTGCTCAAAATGGATTGGAAAGAAACAGCGGAATTGTGCTCAATTTAAAGTTTCGGAAAGACTTTGACTCGGACATTACTACTCTCACTGAAGCTACTTATATCCCTACCTTTTCTCATCCTTATCAAAGCAACGGCAACCTTCAATACAGAGTTGTGCCTATTGCCGAAACCATCCAAAAAATCAAGAACAACAGTGATCCCTATCTTACAGCTCAAGACTTGCCGGTCTTAGAAACGATATTAGAGCAGACGAACAAACAATTGGGAAACGGCTTTTACACCCTTAATCAAGAATCCTGAACGATCTCTGAACAATCTACAACAACGTCTTTAACTTCTATAAAAAATAAAACCAAATTGACCACTTGACAGCACCTTCCTACAAGTGTAATCTATAACTAGACTACACTTGTAGGAAGGTGCTTTTGAGATGAACGAAGTTACTTGTAAGATATCCGATGCCGAGTGGCAAGTTATGAAAGTTCTTTGGGCAGAGTCACCGATAACAGCTACTCAAGTTATCGAATATTTGAAACCTGAGACCCACTGGAGCCCCAAAACAATTCATACCCTTATTGGACGTTTAGTTAAAAAACAAGTCCTCGGAGTAAACAAAAACTCAAATTTATTTCAATACTATCCATTAGTATCTAAGGATGATTGCATGCGAGATGAGACAAAATCATTTTTGCATAAGGTTTATGATGGTTCACTCCACTTACTACTTGCTAACTTCGTCAAGAATGAAAGCTTATCGCCCAGAGATATTGAAGAACTGAGAAACCTACTTGATGAAAGGATAAAGTAAGGAACGGAAGTGAATGAATGTGATTTTAGCTGAACTCTTTCGGATGATTGTATCCTTATCCTTGAGTGGCAGCATCCTTGCCGTAGGACTATTGTTGATCAAGCTGTTATTCAAGCAAAAGCTCAGTGCCAGTTGGCATTACTATCTCTGGTTTGTGTTAATTCTGAGACTCGTAATACCCTTTACTCCCCAAAGCTCATTAAATGTTTTTAATTTTCTTCCCTACCACTCGCCTACAACTGGTTTGTCTCAGGTTCTTAAGGAAGTCCCCTCAATCGTCATCCCGCAGTTAACTAATAATAACCCTAATTCTGTCCAGGAAAGTCCGTTAACAGGTGATCACAATACAAATGCTAGTTCTTCTCCGACAACTGACACTTATGGAATCACCTTTACAACTTTAGCCATTCTTTGGTCTACTGGGGTTTTAGCAATCTTATTCTATATTCTTTTAGTCAACAGCTCATTATTTCTGAAATTTAAAAAGCAACCAACGTGCAGCTCTAAGGACATCGTTAAACTTCTTGAGGAGAGTAAATCACGTCTCAAGATTCACACTAAGGTTTCCGTTGTCTACGATGTTGGCTTAAAATCACCCGCGCTTTTGGGTTGGATAAAACCTAAAATTATCATTTCTCCCCAAATCATTGATAAGTTATCACCGGAAGAACTTCAATATGTATTCTTGCATGAGCTCAGTCATTTAAAGAGACGCGACCTTTTAGTTAATACCCTCGTCACCTTAATTCAGGTTGTTTACTGGTTTAACCCTTTCATTTGGTATGCATTGCATCATATGAAACAGGATTGTGAAATTGCCTGTGATGCCACTGCCTTAGCTACAGTTAATCCAGAAGAGCATAAAAAATATGCTCAAACTATCATTGAGCTAATGCAACTTCTAGCTGAGCCACATTGGATTCCTGGGACCATCGGTTTTGTTAGTAAATTTAACGCAAGGAGGATTATCATGATTTCTTCATTCAAAAAAACAACGCTTAAATGGACGATTGCTGCCCTTGCCTTGACCCTAGTAGTAGGGTGCTCAGGTTTGACCACTCCCTTGAACTCGACAGGAAACAACCCGAGTCATACTGAAAATCCCCCAACCGCCAGTCAACAAAATTCCGCTGGCACTTCTCCGACTCCGACTCCGACTTCTCCAACTCCGACTCCAACTGCTTCGACACCCGTTGCTTCATCTTCTCAACCCACGGACTCTACTAAAGCACTGCTGCTAAATATGACAAAATTAGCTCAGCAAGGTAAAGTGATTAACAGCGATTTCCCAGTAAAAACATCAACAATTGAAGACATAGAGAAAGTATTGGGAAAGGCGGATACTACCGAGTATGTAGCTGCAGCTAAAGGTCGGTACGCTACCTATTCCAGTCATAAGCTTGTGTTCGGCATTAACAAGGGGGAACAGATTTTTGAAACCCGATCCTATGATAACCAATTAAGGAACGTATCTCTTGGCAATGTAAAAGCGGTTTTGGGAACTCCAGCTTACGATACAAAATACAATGGTCAAGAAATCATTGGGTATACTGCAGGGCCCCAGTTTAAAATTGAAATGGTCTTCTCTCAACCGACTACTAGTATCCCTGACCCAGTGATCGATCACTATTCTGTTCTCTATCCCCAAGGTACTGTTAACTCTATGGCGGACGATCCAGGAAGGCAATGGTAATATCTTTCCAAATTCGATCATGCAACCCTCAACAGTCTTATGTAGACTTTTGAGGGTTGCATTATACGTCAACTTTTGGTCTGATTATTGAAAAAGATGTTCCCCTGGAACAGGTACATTCCTTAATAGGCGAACTTAAGTTCCAAAAGATAAACTTTATGGAAAGGTTTACGGTTAAGATGGTGTCCAAGATGGATAAGAATAGACCTGCAATAGACACAAGTAAAGATATTGCGATGATTGCAGAAAACTCAATTTATAGATTTGCCCAACTCATGAACAAGGCAACTCTATAAATTGATATTCTGAGTACTAATCCCCGAAGATTAACACACTCTAGAAAAGAGGATTGTTGTCTTTAAACATAGATAAGAGGTGTTTTCAATTGGATGAAACTATTGTACACTCCATTTTAAATATCCATAACACTCAAATGAAAGCTGCGCTTGTTACGATTATTCGCACCGAAGGCTCTACACCACGTGATCTAGGTACCCAGATGGTGGTCATTGAAAATGGCCAAACAATAGGTACTATTGGCGGAGGAACTGCAGAAAAAGTCATCTCAAAAAGAACAATGTCTTTTTTAACTGCTGACAATGAAGTTCAAACTGATATACATCGTGTAACGATTAGCCAAGAAACTGTTACTGATAAATTATCGGTTTGCGGGGCCAACATGGATGTTCTAATAGAGCCAGTTCTTAAGAAGGATTTCTGGCAATTTACTCAAGGTCTTCAAGCGAGTGGAAAAGATGCTGTGATAGTAACTTCTTTGTTTTCCCCTTTTACTAAGAGTATTTTAGATCTTAATGGCAATCACTTATTTGGTCAAACTCAAACGGGGTTATTACTCTCTGCAAAAAAACTGCAAGAGATATGCTCATCCAAACGTGCAGAAGTTGTTGGAATATATGAAGAGTCTTGTTGGTTAGTGGAACCGCTCGTAATAACAGAGCGGCTATTAATTTTAGGAGCGGGTCATGTGGCCAGAGAAGTTGCTTTTTATGCAAAACCGCTTGATTTTCACCTATGTCGTAATTGCGACCTGGAGTCATCGGACAGACGCAGAGTGTCTTAAAGATATTTTAAGTTATCCAACCAAATACGTCGGCATGTTGGGCAGTTCAAAAAAGATAACCACTATTGTAAACTATTTGCAAGAAAAAGGGCATTCCTCTCACGATATAGCGCGAGTTAAGGCACCTATAGGTTTAGATATAAATGCTCAAACCCCATCAGAAATTGCTATAAGCATTCTAGCCCAAATTATTTCTGTTAGAAGATCAGCACAAGCTCGGTGATCAGAGAATTAATTCATATTCTCGACCTAACTGGTTTTTCTCATTTGATCACTTTTCGGAAGACCTTTTAATCGGGCGCGGATAGCATCCTTATATCCAGTCAAAAATATAAGAAATCAGGTGTGGTTTAAGGAGTTCTAACATGTCTTTCATTATATTTGATTTAGAATTTAATCAAGACGTCTCTTCATTACAAAATTTTGATAGAAAACGATCTCCCTATCCCTTTGAAATCATTCAAATTGGTGCCATCAAACTAGATATAGAATTTAACACCGTAGGTACTTTTAACCGTTACGTAAAGCCAACCTTCTACACAAGAATTAATCCATTTGTCACAGAATTGACTGGTATTACTATAGATCAGCTTCTAACAGAAGAACCCTTTCCTGAGATTTATAAGGCGTATACAACGTTTATCAACGAGAGCGATTCTATTTTTTGTACTTGGGGCATGTCGGATATAACAGAACTATTCAGAAATGTCGAAGGCCATCAATTAAGCCACAGGTTTTTACCGAAAAGGGTTATCAACTTACAACCCTATGTTTCCGTGCATTTCAATCTTCCTCAAAAAAACTTACTACGTCTTCAACATGCCGTTGAGTTACTCCATATCCCAATAACATATGCCTTTCACAACGCCCGTCATGATGCTTTTTATACGACTGAAATATTTAAAAAAGTATATAATTCATCAATTCAACCAAAACCCTATGACCCATCCCACAGGACAATTAGACCAAAACGCCAAGTAAGCGTGATAGACGTCGATAAACTTCTTCAACAATTCGAAAAAATGTATGCCCGAAAAATAACCGAAGAAGAACAAGCGATGATTAAACTTGCCTATAAAATGGGGAGAACAAATCAATTTTTGAAAGACGTATAAAGTAGGCTTTCTCACACTTGCCAAAACTTCTTCAACTGAGGCATTATTTTGAGGAGGTCTTATTTGCATTTATACGCCGAACTCCCGGTATATTTTGTAAGAAAAAATTAATAGCAATTTCTTTCTTCTAACATATTTTATTGAAGAATCACCTAATAAAGTTAGCTTCGGCTAACCAGTATACAAAAAGGAGGTTATAAATTCATTTGCCACTATATCCTTATTCATAGACAATTCAGCTTGTCTTTTAAATCCATAAAATCTGTAAAGGCTTGCCACTAAATGGGATAACCTTTCATAAACTTCACAAGAATTGAAATAGCATAGATCGTTGCTGTGAAAGGTAATGTTCCACCGCTTCTGCCTCAGCAAGTCACATTTGCTACATATTAGGGCAAGAAACTCCTGCAATAATTGGTTTCTCGTTACTAAGTAGTGCCCAAATTCTTTTCCTTGATCAGTAAGCTTTATTTCACCATATCGTTCGTACATTATGTGACTCTCGTCTATCAATTTATAGAGAGCTTTAGGTACTGATGGCAAAGCAACTTTAAGCCTTTACTGATATCTGTTACCCGAACAGTATTAAGAGATAAAGAAAACCGATATATCTCCTCTAAATAATCCTCTAAGCCAGGTGTTAGCATATTCGACACATCCTTTGCTTCACCTTTGTTACCCTATGCCCATTTGAGCATAGAGATTCTTATCTGAAGAATTAAAGCGCTCAAAATCATTCTCACCTAATAGTTTATGCTGGTTATTTATATCAGAATGTTCTTTTAATGTGCTTCATGACTCTATTTAATGAAATAATAAAACTGGGGGTAATTACAATGAGTGAGGGCTTGAACTCATCCCAAACATCACTAACCTTGCCATTGCCATTGCCATTGTTAAAGAATACATGGCAAACAAAAGCAAAAAGCATTCTCAAATTTTTAGGCCCTGCGTTTATTGTAAGTGTAGCGTACATTGACCCAGGTAACTTTGCTACCAATATTAGTGGGGGTTCAGTATTTAATTATAGTCTTATTTGGGTAATCCTTTGGAGTAACCTGATGGCAATTTTTTTGCAAAGTATGTCTGCAAAATTAGGGATCGCTACAGGTCACAATTTACCGGAAATGTGCTCGAAAATATTTTCTCGTAAAACGAACTGGTTCTTTTGGCTTGAGGCTGAATTTGCTGCTATGGCCACTGATTTAGCTGAGTTTCTTGGTGGAACATTGGGATTGTATTTACTATTTAGAATACCAATGATTTACGCTGGTCTCCTCACTGGTGCACTTACTTTCTTAATCGTGTACATGGAGAAATATGGGCAAAGGATGGTTGAGTGGGTTATTGGTACATTAGTAGCGGTCATAACCATTGCTTACACTATTGAGGTCTTTTTAGCAAAGCCGGACTGGGCTCAGGTGGGTATCCACACGCTAATCCCGTCACTTCCCAATGGTGAAGCCGTTTTAATAGCGGTTGGAATGCTTGGGGCAACCGTTATGCCTCACGTAATATATCTACACTCGCAGCTAGTTCAGGCCAGAAATCAAAAGGATCAGACCGAAGAACAAAAACGCAAACATTTACGCATGGAGCGAATCGACATTGTCATCGCAATGAATATTGCTTTTCTCGTCAATGCCGCCATGGTTATTGTAGCTGCTGCCGTATTCTTCAGAAATGGCATTGCTGTAGATACGATTGAACAAGCACACAAATCATTAGACCCACTTCTGGGGACTCTATCTAGCGGAGCATTTGGGATCGCATTATTGGCTTCCGGTTTGTCATCCTCTGCAGTTGGGACCATGGCAGGGCAAACCATTATGAAAGGCTTTATTGGCTTGAGTATTCCCATAAATATCCGAAGATTAATCACTATGACCCCGGCTTTGATCATCATTGCATTAGGAGTTAACCCCATGAATGCTCTTATAATCAGCCAAGTTGTATTGAGCTTCGCCCTTCCATTTGCCATTGTGCCAATGCTGCTGATTACTAGTCGCAAAGACTTAATGGGTAGCTTAGTCAACAAATCTATAACTAAGATAGCAGGATGGATTATTACTAGTATTATTGTTGGTTTGAATGCTGTTCTGCTTTACCTGACTTTCAGCGGTAAAGTATAAAGGGCGACTGACAGGGTTTAATAGCAAAAAAGCATAAGCAATAGGGCCGGGGTACTGTATGATCCCCGGCCTAAAAATTCTTCCGAATTTGTTGCAATATAAACAACATTCTTCTCAATAAGTTTAGAATAATCCGAAAGCATAGGAGCAGGCTTTTTACCCATTCTTTCAATGTACATGCTATAAGCCATACCTACACATTCAAAAATGGCCTGTTCATGTTTCTTTTCAGCAAGCTGAATATCTACAATACTCATTACACACTCCTTAAGAGTCATCTGACAAAAGGCAGCAATAATACATTTATAAGAATATAACTCATGAAGATCTTCGTTAGTTTCCATAGTTGTCCACAAGTGATGAAAGGCTTAAAGAAAGGAAGCACCATCATATTATTTATGACCTATTCAGGATTTATATTATCTTAATTCGGTATCTGCTTGCAGAAAAAACTCAAGTTGTTTGTAGCATAGAAAATGTTAGAGTTGTATTCAGGTCTACCTTGGGTAGTCTTTTCCTTGAGCTCGCTATTCTCCGTGCCATATAGGCCAGCCATAAGTGTACAGCATTCCAGCAAGTAACCCGGGTGTGCGATCCAGATAGCCTCCAAGCCACCTGGTTTCCCATTCCGTGAGGCTCTCTTTACGAATACAAGCCTCGTTACACTGTTCTCATAGACACTGATCCTACTGTTAAACTGAATACCTCCATGATCCCTGTCATTATGACCGAAGATGACCTCTGCTAAGCAGGTTGACATAGTGAAACCCCCTTTCGAAAAGTGTTAGTTAATGATCATAATATATAAAAACACCAGTCACGAAAAGGTGACTGATGCTTGGTGAGATCATTTTAAATAATACCTCGTCCAGATAAATGTCACAGGTTTAATAATTCGATAAGGAAGATCTGACTGCCAACGATAACCTATCCGCGGCTACTTCTTGTTCTATTATATTTTCCCTACTATCTCAACATTATCTAAAGGCGAATAAATATCTTTCGATGATGAAGGACCCCCGTTATAGCCATCCAAAATATCACGTAAGAAACCGAAAAATATACTGAATCTAACAAATACTTCTTTTTTAAGGATAGATCTGAATAATAGATAAATAAGTACCGAGACTAAATAGACCACAGAAATCCTCTGGAGAACACCTGGAATCCTCGTGATGGTTAAATCAAACAGCGGAAATCCATTCAATACCAAACCCATAAGAAATAGTAAACTGCTGCGGCTAAAAATGTGGACAATAATGGTTGCTCGATTTATGCCTTTATCCAATCTATTGTTAATTGAAATTGGCACGACAACGCCCATGATGAAAATAAAAAAGGGAAAACAAGATCAGCAATCGTAACACCATTCCACGAAGCGTGTTTCAATTGTGGCGGAATAGTTGTGAGATTCCCCGGATTATTAACCATAAGCATTACTGCTATAGTTAGTCCTCTAAATATATCAATACACTCAAATCGTAAGCTATTTTCTTTCAAACTTCTACCTCCGTTATGAGAGCATTGACGTTAACCAAGGCCCCATTGAGCATACTTATGCCTTCCCCAATTGTTTACCATACTTAATTGAAATACTCATCGAAAGTAGGTTTTAGTTTCAGTTTCACTAAATTCACATTTTCGAAGCACAAAAACAACTCTCCTTTGACACAACGAATTTTAAGGATCGACCAGAAGAATGCCAGCCGATGCCTCTCATTCTCCATTCCACACGTTTAGGAAAATTCCTCTTCACTTTCCAATTATTTCACGTTAAAAAACCGGAACGTCCAAAACGCTCCGATGGGCATGACAAAATTCCAATTCCGGGGATGATTGACTATATGAATAGGCGGTATTCTCATCATGGAAATAATTATGAAATATCGACAAGGCTATGACTTATAGATTAAGGGAGTGCAAACGTTGAAGTATACATCTGTTAAAGTTGCAAAATTTATACGACGGCCTAATAGATTTATTGCTCATGTGATAGTAGACAATAATGAAGAAATTGTTCATGTTAAAAATACAGGGCGGTGCAGAGAAATATTACAGGAAGGAACTGTGGTGATTTTAGAAGAAGCAAAAAATACGAAGCGGAAGACTAAATACTCAATTATAGCTGCGTATAAGGGAGAAGTTCTGATCAATATCGATTCACAAATCCCCAATTTGGTTGTATATCATGGTATAAAGGATGGGAAAATCAAGGAAATTAATGATGTTACAAAACTATCCAAAGAGATTGTTTATGGTAATTCTAGATTTGATTTGTACTTTGAAACCAAAGAACAGCGAGGGTTTATTGAAATAAAAGGTGTAACTCTCGAAACTGAAGGTATTGCCATGTTCCCTGATGCTCCTACTCAGAGGGGCTGCAAGCATGTTTATGAAATGATCAAAGCTGTGGAGGATGGTTATGCAGGTTTTATTTTCTTTCTCATCCAGATGAATGGCGTAAAGTATTTTACACCCTATGAAATAAGGGACCCGGAATTTGCTATGGCCCTAGGGCTTGCAAGCGAAAAAGGAGTAACGATCCTGGCCTATGATTCTATAGTCTCTGAAGACGGGATAACCATAGGAACTCCGGTAGAAGTTCGTTTTTGAGGCTTCCCCCAATACTCCTTTAACTGAACCATCATATCAAAGGAATAAAATTAAAAAAGTAGCCCCTTTTGAAATGGCTACTTTTTAATAATTCCCTTATGGCCGCCACTTACGTGGCAAGTTGCTTTATCCCTATTTTAAATGGTTCTATTCTAACACAGCTTTTTTAATTTCCTCAATTCCAATCCGCTGCACAAACCTAGCGGTCCTCTCATTAGGTTTTGCATTTGCCCTACAATACTTCACGCATTTGTTAGTCAACTCAACTACCTGGTCATCGGTTAAATCCTCAGCTATTACATCACCAATACGAGCGTTTCTGCCTGAATTACCTCCAAAAATAAAGGTCCAACCAGTTCGTTTTGCAAAAACACCAAAATCGCGGACAAAACTCTCAGCACAACATAAGCCGCAACCGGATACACCAATTTTTCCTTTAGCGGGGAGTTCTGCTCCCACCAAAAGTTGCTCCAACCGCATTCCTAGACCGAGGGAATCAAGAATTCCATTTTTGCACACAGCTGTGCCAGGGCAAGCCTGTACATAATGAAAACATTTCCCTACTGCAGGGCCAATATCGGTACCTAACTCTTCCCATACAGATTCGACAATCTCCGGTTTCATGCCTACTAAAGCGATCCTTTGGCCAGAAGTAATCTTAATGATAGGGATTTCGTATTTCTTGGCCACACTTGCGATGTTTTCTAATAATTCAGGGGTAACCAACCCAACCGGGGTTCGTGGGACAATGGCATAAGTTTCTTTATCCCTTTGAATAAAAGCTCCTTTTGGCGCATTCTGCTCTGACATAGTAAACCCTCCAAATATGTTAATCAAAGAACTATTTCGTTAAAAATAGTACTAGTCCTGCTAAAAGTAAAAAATATTGTCACAAGAAAGAACAGAATTATCAATCCGCCGGTGACGGTCATACTTTCCGATAGGCTCAAGATATCCATCAGAGGTTTATAGCCAATTGATGCACATATTTCAAAAAATCCTGCCCAACACGTTCCCAATTCGACCGCTGGTGCATATAACTCAGGTAAGTAAGTGAAAAATGCGAATTATCTCGACTAAGGGGCAGCAGGGTTTTCACAGTTTTGACTACAATCAAACATGGTGCGTCCGCAATTGTGTAACAATTCCTCCTAAATACTTAGCAATCTCTCCATATATTTGTTTAATTTCTTCCTAAGTTAAATTGATCACCTGACTTCAAAAAGACACACCTTTAATTGTAAAGGATGGTTCCAATAAAGAGAGGTCTAAATTTAATTCGATTTGAATTTGATTCGACACATTAAGGGTTTTATCAATAAATATTTTTATTCCCTGATGTTGAAACTCATCATAGAACTTTGTACTTTTAGTTTTGTTGCCAGCCTCTGACCAGAGTCTGCTAATGAAGCCATTTCAACTGTACCCAAGTTCTTTTTTAATAATCAAATTTCCCCCCTCTTTTTCAATAATATTTCTTGCTTTGTCCTCAAAAATAAATTCCATACACCTCTATACCTCTTAACACTATTTTGTAATTAGTTTCTTATTTAATCAAGTACAATAATCTAACTAATTTGGGTATTCTACATTATCCCTTCATTGACATGCTGTTGAAGAATTGGACCGCGCTGTTGATTTACGCTATTTATGAAAGCAAAAATGTCCTTTCCAACAACTATATTCCTAATCCCCAGCGAAACGTGGCGAAAAGGCGAATTACGGATAAAGAAAACTTGGCTGGCGCCAAGCTTGCGAAGGCGGCCGCCTTAGTCGCACTTATGCTTAGACGAAGACACTGTCTTCGCACGGATTAGCCCTTCTTGCAGTATATAACGAAGTTTATACTTTCTGATAGTACAAAAAAGCACCCCTACCCGTCAATTGTGGCAAAGGTGCGTGTTTCAGCGGGCTATTGAAGCTGCAGTATCACATCGGTCATCATTCCTGGCTTGAGTTTTCCGTCCGCGTTTTTGACAAGAATCTCTACCGGAAACAATCCGGTCTTCGGATCACACGCAGGCGCTATGCTTGCTACCGAACCCTGCTCGACTACATCGATGGCCAGTGCTTTAATCTCTGCTTTTGTTCCGATTTTTACTTTAGAAATATTCGCTTCTGTAACGTTGATATGCACTTTCACGTTTGAGGCATTAATCAAGGTCAGCGCTACTGCCTGCGGAGAGGCCATATCGCCAACGCCGATGAGCTTTGAGGCTATTTCTCCTGACATCGGTGCTTTCACTACATAATCGTCCAGTTTCTTCTGCACAATTTCGAGCGCTGCCTTGGCGCTTTCCATTTGGCCCTTAGACGCATCATATGCTGCCTTAGAAGAGTTTTGAACCGTTTGTAATTGTGCCAAGGTCGTATCAACTTTAGCCTTTGCATTGTCAAGGTCTACCTTCGTGGTTGCTCCGGCAGCATAAAGTGTTTGTAAACGGGAATAATCGGCTGATGCCTCATCATAAGCGTTCTGAGCAGGAATCACAGTGGATTTGCTATTATAGGCATTCTCGTTATTATTATAGGACGAAAGCATTGCCATATAGTTAGCTTCGGCCTGCTTTACCTGCAGCTCCATATCAGTGCTGTCCAATACAAACAACACATCACCTTGTTTTACACTTTGGCCGATTTTTACATTGACCTCACTCACTTTACCGGAAACATTCGGCGTTACAGCAATCTGATCCGCGGCTTCAATTAAGCTGTTATGATCCGTCACCTGCTTTGTACTGGTTGCGTCGCCCTTAACATTCATTGTCGCCTCATTATTAGACGTTGTTTGCCCAAGATGAATTTTCACCGTAGCATTCATGCCAAACTTCAAAGAAAGATCTTTTTCATTTTCGAGAACGACTTTAACCGGGATCAATTGCGTAACTTTCGTATATGTCCCACTGGTACTAAAACTTGTGGGACTGGAAAAGTAGGTTTGAGTGGTCTGATCAATTTCTCTCACGACGCCTTTAAAGGTTTTCCCGGGATAAGCATCGATTTTGACATCAACTGTCTGCCCAACCTTAATTTTATTAATATCAGTTTCTTCAATGTTAACTCCAATATATAAACTGTCAGTATCAGCAACCACCGCCAGTTGCTTGGCTGGAGTAACTATCTCCCCCTCGACCCCGTCGTTTTCGACAATCGTTCCCGCAATTGGTGACGTAATATAAGGTAAAACCTCCTGCCGACCGAGAATCGAATTCTTTTCCACGCGCTCGCCTTCTTTGGCGTTCCATTCCAGTAATTCTCCTGACGCATTGGGGGTGATGGTATACATCTTGGCAGTTACTTTGGCATTATCCGTTGAAAAATAACGGCTGCTCATGTTGAAATAATAGAAACCCCCACAGCCCGCGATTAATACTAAAACGATCAAGACCGATAAAAAAATTCTTTTTACTTTATTTTTCTTTCCGTTTAGGTCCGGCTTATTCTGCATGCTTGATTTTTCTAACATCCCAAGACTCCTCCCTTTTCTTCTTTGAAAATATTAGACCCGACAGCTGGTTTGATTGTGATGCAAAGCTAACGAACCGATTGTGTCTCAGGTGGAGACTATTGCCCGAGGTGCTACCCCAAAGCATTCTTAATCCCAAGGGATCTGCTTCACACCCAACCCGCTATACAAATTCCACCTTTATTCCTCTGCAAACTGACTATTATAAAGTCCAGCATAAAAACCTTTTTGGGCCAACAATTCCTCGTGATTTCCTTGTTCTATGATGTCACCGTCTTTCATGACCAAAATCAGGTCTGAATCCTTGACGGTGGAAAGCCGATGGGCAATGACAAAGCTCGTTCTGCTCTTCATTAAATGGTCCATCGCCTTTTGAATTAAAATCTCAGTTCTTGTGTCAACTGAACTTGTGGCTTCATCCAAAATCAATATTTTGGGATTAGCAAGAATGACCCTGGCAATGGTAAATAACTGTTTCTGTCCTTGGGAAATATTACTGGCTTCTTCATTGAGAATCATATTATAGCCATCTGGCAACGTACGAATAAATTCATCACAATGCGCCGCCTTAGCCGCTTCGATCACTTCCTCATCAGTCGCCCCAGGGGTTCCATACCGAATGTTCTCTTTAATAGAAGCGTTATAAAGCCAGGTTTCCTGAAGTACCATGCCAAACATGGCCCGCAGGTCATTTCGGGTAAAGTCATAGATGTCATGACCATCGATGGATATCTTCCCTTTATCGATATCATAAAACCTCATTAAAAGTTTCACGATAGTTGTTTTACCAGCCCCTGTTGGTCCGACAATGGCAACTCTTTGTCCGGCTTTAATTTCTGCCGAAAAATCATGAATAATAAGTTTGTCCTTATTATAGCCGAAGCTGACATTTTTAAAGGTGACATTGCCACAGAAATCCTGAGCCTTGATCGGTGTCAGTGTTTCCGGAATTTCCTCTTCTTCCTCTAGAAATTCAAATACTCGTTCTGCTGCTGCTACAGTTGACTGAAGGGTATTGGAGATTGAAGCAAGTTGGCCAATCGGTTGTGTAAACGATCGCATATATTGAATGAAGGCTTGGATATCTCCGATATCAACTACTTTTTTTACAGCTAAATACCCACCCAGAATACTAACTAAAACATAGCCCAAGTTCCCGACAAATCCCATCACCGGCATCATTATGCTCGATACAAACTGTGACTTCCAAGCTGAATGGTACAATTTATCGTTTACTTTCTCAAAAATCTCTATGGACTCTTGTTCCCCGTTAAAGGCTTGAACAATATTATGTCCCCCGTACATCTCTTCAACATGACCGTTAATTTCACCTAAATATTTCTGTTGGTCTTTAAAATACCCTTGGGATCTCTTGATCACGACGCCAACAATGCTCATAGATAGGGGTACCACCAACAAGGCGACAAGCGTCATCATCCAGCTAATCGAGAGCATCATGGCCAAGACGCCCACGATACTTGTCACAGAGGTAATAATTTGAGTTAAGCTTTGATTGAGTGTTTGGCTGACCACATCAACATCATTCGTTATACGTGACAGAACTTCGCCATGAGTTCTGGAGTCATAATAATTAAGAGGGATTCGATTCATCTTTTCGGATATATTCTTACGCAGTTTATAGGTTACATCCATCGAAACCTTAGCCATCATATAACCTTGGACATAAGAACAAACCGCGGATATCGTATACAGCACAATTAAGAGGAAAATTATTTTGCCCATATAATTAAAGTCGGTCAAAAGCCCCGTTCGAGCATAATAGGCGAATAATCCTTCAGCCAACTTCGTCGTTACTTTACCTAATAATTTTGGACCGACAATCGAGAAAACCGTGGATAAAAAGGCAAAACAGATAACAATGATCATCGAGACTTTATAGGGTTTCAGGTAACTACCCAGGTTACGAATCGTCTTGTTAAAATCTTTGGCTTTAGGACCCCCGCCCCCTATCTGCATACCAAATCCCCGTCCAGGTCCGGATCCGGGTCCAGGTCCAGGCCCCGGGCGTGCTTGCCGCTCTACTGCACTCACGTCGCCAATTCCTCCTCACTTAATTGCGAATAGGCAATTTCTTGATAGACTTCGCAATTTTTCAAAAGCTCACTGTGCGTGCCTAACCCTACAACATGCCCATTATCCATGACAATAATTTGTTCGGCGTTCATTATGGTGCTGACGCGTTGAGCGACCAGAAGAATGGTGCTTTTGCCTGTTTCGTTTTTTAGTGCAGCCCGTAGTTTTTGATCGGTCTTAAAATCAAGTGCTGAAAAGCTATCGTCGAAAAGATAAATTGGGGCATTCTTTACTAACGCTCGAGCAATAGACAAACGTTGCTTTTGCCCTCCGGAAACGTTTGTTCCGCCTTGAGCAATAATGGCGTCAACCCCTTCTTCCTTCGAGGTGATAAATTCTGTGGCTTGGGCAACGGAAGAGGCCTTTTCAAGGTTCTCCATCGTTGAATGTTTATCCCCGTATAACAAATTTGACTTAATTGAACCTGAGAAAAGGACGCTTTTTTGCGGCACATAACCGATCTTATCTCTCAACGTCTGGCGTTTCACTGTTCGAATATCGACGCCGTCAATTAAAATCTCACCTGAAGTCACATCATAAAACCGCATTATCAGATTCACCAAGGTTGACTTCCCGCTGCCCGTCGAACCGATAATTGCTATTGTTTGACCGGCCTTTGCGCTAAAGTTAACATTGTGTAAGACATCATCCTGCCCGCCAGGATAACGAAAGCTTACATTATGAAATTCGATGGTCGGTTCAAAACTCTCCTTAAAAAGGACCGGCTGTTTTGGATCTAAAATACTTGCCTGCGTCGCTAATACTTCGTCAATTCTGTCTGCCGATACGGCAGCCCGCGGGACCATGATAAACATCATCGACATCATTAAAAAGGACATAATGATTTGCATCGCATATTGCATATAAGCCATCATGTCCCCAATATCCATATGAAACGCAGATACTTGTTTGGCGCCTACCCACACAATAATGACCGTAACGAGGTTCATGATCAGCATCATCGCTGGCATCATCATGGTCATGACGCGATTGACATAAAGATTGGTTGATGTTAAGTCCGTATTCGCTATGTCAAATCGATCCAGTTCAAATTTCTGGGTGTTAAACGCACGAATGACTAGCATCCCCTCGATATTTTCGCGTGTAACCAAATTAAGTCTATCCACCAATTTTTGAACCATTTTAAACTTAGGCATAACCAACGAAAACAAGACCATAATCGTTCCGATTAAACAAATAACGGCAATCCCAATAATCCACGACATGGATGCACTGCTGGAAATAGCTTTGATAACCCCTCCAATACCCATAATTGGCGCATAAAAAACCAACCGGATCATCATCACTAATACGGTTTGAACTTGGGTAATATCATTCGTTGTGCGTGTGATCAAGGATGCCGTTGAAAATTTATCGAATTCGGCATTAGCGAAATACCCAACTTTTTTAAATAGATTAGAACGCAAATCATGGGCTACTCCGGCTGCTGTCATGGAAGCCAGATAGCCTACGGTTATCGAAGCCGCAGTTCCTAATAGTGTAATCAACAGCATCGTTCCACCTGTTTTAAAAATGAAACTAATTTTTCCTGACATTACCCCTGTATTGACAATATCAGCCATATAGTCGGGCAATGTCAAATCACAGATCGCTTGCAAAAATAACAACGCAACTACACCAAGAATGATTCCGCTATAGGGTTTTAAATATTTCAGAAGCTTAATCACTTCACAAGCTCCTCCCACGTTTATCTGATTATTATTCGTTCTAAGTCCTTTCCCTAATCCTAAAACAACAATACTGCTTATCACACTGCTATTTGGCATGTATCAATATTCATGGTACTCATTGTAGGATAATTGCTACTGTAAACAAATTAAAACTTGCGTTTCGATTCATCTCTATTACTTCTGTCTAATTTCGTTAAAATAATCTAAGGCTTTTGAAAATAGCCGAATGAATTCCTTGCTATCTTGCTCTCCGAGATGAGTCACAAGCCCCTCAATAAATTGGACTCGTTCAGCATAAAGCTCCTTCATAATTTCTTTACTTTTGTCCGTTGCCCTGACCAATACGATGCGTCGATCATTTGGAGCCGCTAACCGTTCAATAAATCCACCCTTTTCTAAGGAATTGATGGTGTGCGTAACAGCACTTGGAGTAATTTGCAGCTGTTCACTAATTTCAGTTACCTTCATTCCCACTGAAATATCATCACAATGCTCTAGCAGCAAGTGGAGCAATATAAATTCACTAGGTTTTATTCCAAGCTTTGTAAAAGGGTGCTGACCTCTTGAACGTTTGAATTGCGAGAATATCCGCAGTAAATCTTGCGCAAGTTCTTGTTTGAAATTATTCATTATTTTATTACCTCAATATTTTATTTACTAAAGTATATTTCATATTAATCATAATTACAACAGTTTTATAAAACTAACTTTTGCATAAGGTTCCATTATTTGTTTCAATTATTTTTAACAAATATTGTCGTAGAAAAAAGCAGCTGACTTTAGCCAACCGCTTTTAAGACATCACTTTAAATACCAGCGATTCTGTAGAATCCGTGTGTTGTTATGCTGTCTGAGTCGTCTGAAGAGGATTGCTCGCTAAAATGGCGGGGAACTACTTAGGACCCACGACCTACTTATTCGTGTACGTCTCTCTGTCCCTAACAGCAAGATTCATCGCGATATCATCGAAAGCCACTCCTGCTGTGAAAGGTACAATCCTATTGAGAAAAGGAAAACGCTCCGACATGGTGGAAAGGGAGGGAATAGCATCCATCAATTCATTCTTTGTTTTTCGGACTACAGTAGGGCTTTTCTGGGCCAGAAAACGCACATGGCCCGCCAGCATCTGACGGGCACGATCGGAGACAGTTACTTTATATTCTACAGAAATATTTCAAATATTGCTTAATGACTTATATTAACTTTTTATTAAAGAAACAAGAGAACCTTTCTCTTGCTTCTTTTTGTTAGCTAATAACTTTACCAGAAATGTTAGCGGGTCCAATTATGGTTATAGTTCCTTGGGCAGTCTGGAGGTTACTAGCAAATAATTGATAAACGTGGTGACCAACTGGTACATTAGTGAGAACGGCTTGGAACGTAGTTAGATTCTCTAGAGGTTCATCTCCTCCATCTTGGATCGACTCTTGGTTGATAGATGCGACTAATACACCATCTTGTAGAATCGTGAGTTCAATAATAGGTTGATCCGGTTCTAGGAGACTGGGGTTTGTCACTGTCCAACCAATCGTTGTCAGCAATTCAACAAAGTTAGTTGCTTGCGCTACAAACAGACCAAATTCTAAAATTAATAGAGGTACACCACTGAGCACAATACCCGTCGTATTTGTTAGGTTTGTTAATAAACTTCTATTGTAGTTCACGAGTGCCATTTCTTTTCCTCCTTACTTAAATTTGATTGGATGTGGAGTTATTGGGTTTATCTTAAGTCTCTACTCACTTTAATATATGAGAATAAAAAAAGATTGGGACATGTTTACAAGGCTATATGCCAGATAATTTCTAGACTAAAATATTTTTTTCAAACTTTTTCCCAAATCATCCGTATTATTAAATAAGGGAAAATCACTCCCTCCGCAATCCTCGTTATTCAGGGGGATCGGGTAGAACTTTTGCCGATCAAAAAAGCCGACAGCTTGGAAAAACTCATCGATATGGTTCCTGATCTAGTGGAAAAATAAGAGACCATAAATATTGCGGATGAACCAAGCGAGTCGATAGATTATTGTTCCAATTTCTGCATCCTGATCCGAAAGCACTTTTTGGGTGTTCCTGTTCGATCATCCTGTCCCAAGCGCTTATGCTGTACCTCCCAAGACTCGCTACAAGACGGCTGACTTAACTTATCTTGGTGGATTCCCACCCACTATATGATGCGCCCTTGCTTGGCGCACGGTGGAACCCCGGTGCTTCATTCTGATAACTAGCACAAAAATGCTACCTCGTAGAGATAGCATTTTGCTTGTTTACCTGGCGATGACCTACTTTGCCAGGGGCTTGCGCCCCAAGTATCATCGGCCCTGAAACGAAAAGCGGACGAGCTTTTCGCCACACTGCGACTCATTACGCATACTCCAGCAATGTGACGAAAGTCGGATGAGACTTTCGCCACATTGCGACTCGCAACGCATACTCCTGCAATGTGGATCCGAACGGGTGGAACCCCAGCCCCAGCAGAA
>NZ_AGAF01000228.1 GCF_000224515.1 Desulfosporosinus sp. OT
TTTTGTGATAGGTCGTAATAGAGCTGTCTCTAATAGCTGATTAACAGAGGGGATGGTTGCAAATTTCGGTGGTATGAAGTTTGTTTCCATCCCCCGATTTAAACATCGTAAGCATGCTTAAATAATAATTGTGGCAGGCTTACGATGTTTAGCTTGAATATCTAAGGTTTTCCTTTGATAAGGAGTAATGAATGAGCAGGGTTGGTAATTTTAAATCAGTTGGATAGATTTTTAAAATTTATTTAGGGGGAATCAAGGATATGGATCAAATAGAAGAGATTATGCGAAAGAGCACTGAACTCGGAAAATCGATCGCTCTTACGCCCATGTACCAAGACTTTAAGAAAGCAGAGCATGATCTTCTTCATAATCCAGAAGCACGTAAATTAGTAGAAGATTTACAGAAAATGAAGCAAGAACATTATGGCAAGCAAGCTGCTGGAATAGAATTAAGTAAAGAAGAACAAGATGCAATGACAGAACTAGAAAATGTATGCTTAAAAAATCCTCAAGTACTGATATCCAATAATGCTAATACAAAATTCCAAGAGTTTATGGAGCAGATCTCAAAAAACATTAAAGACGGAATTAAAAGCATCGAAAAAATATGAGCATTAGATTCAAATCCTGACTGCTCGTAATATATCAAAGGCGTTTTGACTGCACTTCGGCATAATCCGAAGGCAAGTATAAAAACACCTAATTTTCAGTACATACTGGGAATTAAAAGAACATTTATTATCACATGAAATACTTAAAATATTATACTGACTATTGACGTTTTAATATGCGTTTAAAAAGAGGGAGGCGATTCATAGGCTACGATGAATCCTTCCTCTTTTTAATACTAATCAGACCTCCCATGCCTCTGCAAGGCACCACGGATGAATGAAAATTTTGTCCATACTACTAATAAAGCTGGCGAAGGCTAGTCGAACTTTCTTGGTTCCGTGAGCCCGTTAGCCAGAACCACATCGACCTGGTGCATAACAGATTATTGCTTTCTTAATAGGCATAACCATAGAATTCTCGTTTGTCTATAAGTAGCGGATTTTGGCAGTATCTATTTAGATTATTTCTTTATAGAGAGTAGTCTAAATGAAGTGCTTAAAATTAAGAGCTGGTTGGATTGGAAGGAAATGTTGCCTATTTTGAAGGTTTTCCGGCCTCTTAATTCGTAATTATTATGGCTAATGTGGGTGTTGTTTGGGGTATTCCTAAGAGGTTAGTCCTAAATTCACGGACAATTCCTTGATTATAGCACTTTGTATACATCGTGAAGGGATAATGGGTAATATAAAGTTACAGGATCCCAGTAATTGTGACATGAATATTTGTGAGAGCGTGAATTGACCATAGGATATATTAATACAGTCATATTGACTTGCTATGACTTCAGTGCTAATCTTATTTTGTTAGAAGGTCACAATTAGAAGAGTTTGTGCAATTTATTACGATTAAATTAATAGGTCATGCTTTGGAGCTAAAGAAAAG
>NZ_AGAF01000227.1 GCF_000224515.1 Desulfosporosinus sp. OT
CAAAGCTTAATGTCTTGTAGAAGATAGAGGCAATAGCTAGGGAGCTATCAAAACACGGTGATACCATTCCCCCTGGTTTCCAGGGAGGTGTCCAAATATAAATTACTCTAATGTGCCTGTTTGGCAAACTAGGAAAAGTTAGGAGGAGAAAGCATGAATATCGTCGTTTACATCAAACAAACATTTGATACTGAGGCTAAGATTGTACTAGATGGCAGTGGCAAGATTGACGCCAATGGGGTTAATTTAATTATTAATCCATACGATGAATTTGCCATTGAAGAGGGAATTCGGCTAAAAGAAAAATTGGGTGGAGAGGTGACCATCGTCAGTATCGGAGGTGCTCGTGCTCAAGAAGCTATCCGTACTGGTTTAGCAATGGGTGCTGACAAAGGGGTTCTTGTTACCGATGCTGCTTTAGAAAATGCTGATGAATGGGCAAACGCAGAAGTCCTTGCCAAAGCAGTCTCCCAAATTCCGTGTGATATTCTCTTGGCTGGTCGTATCGCCATTGATGATGGCGCTAGTCAAATTGGTGTTCGCCTGGCAGAAATATTGAATGTTCCTTCAATTAGCAGTGTTCTCAAACTTGATATTGCTGGAACTCATGCGACTGTGACCCGTGAAATTGACGGTGGAACAGAGACCATTGAGGCTGACTTACCACTCGTAATAACTGCTCAAAAAGGTCTAAATGATCCTCGTTATCCTTCTGTTGCAGGAATTATGAAAGCTAAGAAAAAGCCATTACAAACGCTCTCTCTCGCTGATCTTGGACTTAGCGCAGGAGATTTAGCACAAAAAATGAGCGTACTAAAATATACTTTACCTGATGCTCGTCAAGCAGGTCGCAAAATACCTGGTGACGCCGCACCGGCTGCTCAAGAATTGGCACGACTCTTGCACGAAGAAGCTAAGATTCTGTAAAGGGAGGAATTAAGATGGCAAAGGGAATTATGATTATCGTTGAACAACGCAACTTGGAAATTCGTAAAGTTTCATTAGAACTTCTCAGTCAAGGACGGAAAATAGCAGATGAAACTAGCGAGCCTTTAGTAGCTGTAGTACTCGGTCAGGGTATTGATGGTCTTGCTTCTACAGTTGCTTCATATGGAGCAGATAAGGTTATTCTTATTGATGATGCGAAATTGGCTGATTATACGACAGGTGCTTATACTTCTGCGCTTAACAAGCTTATCCGCAAAGAAGAGCCACAAGCCGTATTAATCGGAAACACAGCTATTGGCAAAGACCTTGCACCTCGTTTAGCACAACGTCTGGGAGTTGGCTTAGCCTCTGACTGCACAGGAATGGAAACTGACGCAAGCAGCTTCTTAACCTTCAAACGCCCGATCTATGCTGGTAAAGCATTCGAGTATCTTGCTTCGAACGTTCGCCCAATTTTGGCGACAATTCGCCCCAATACTTTCGCTTTAGCTGCACCTGATGCTTCACGTAACGCAGAAGTTGTCAAAGAAGCTGCGGATATCGATGCAGCTGATTTACGCGCAATTCTTAAAGAAGTTGCCATTGCAGCGTCTGAACGTCCAGACCTTACTGAGGCCAACATCATTGTCTCTGGTGGACGTGGAATGAAAGGCCCCGAAAATTATGTGATCCTGGAAGCCTTAGCCGATGTAATCGGTGCGGCTGTTGGTGCTTCACGTGCGGCAGTCGATTCCGGTTGGAAAGAGCACAAGTTCCAAGTTGGACAAACTGGAAAAACGGTTGCTCCGACCCTCTACATTGCTTGCGGAATTTCCGGAGCAATCCAGCATCTTGCTGGTATGGGATCTTCAAAGTTTATTGTTGCCATTAACAAAGATCCTGAAGCCAACATCTTTAACGTTGCCGATTACGGTATTGTAGGCGACCTTTTTGAAGTGGTTCCTGTGTTGACTGAAGAATTGAAGAAAATAGTCAAATAAATTTGAATAACATTTAGCGAAGCGCCTCTCAAAGGCGCTTCGCTAAATAGAACAAGGAGAGAGAAGAATGGCCACACGTCAAGTGTATTGGAACATTGAAGGAGAGCATTGGCTTTATTTACTCTTCATCTTCGCGCTTGTTTTCTTTGCTTACGGTGTATATAAGCGAGTGCAGCTATGGAAATTAGGACAACCTGAAAATCGCTGGAAAGACGTTGGGCAAGGGATTAAAGACGTTATTGTCTATGGCTTAGGTCATAAACGGATTCTCAAAGATTCCTACCCTGGAATAATGCACTTTGCTATTTTCTGGGGATTCGTATTTTTAGCGTTTGCAACTGCAATTATTACTCTCCAAGCGGATGTTGGCTTACAAATTTTTCATGGCTGGCTTTATCTTTTTATTAAGTTAACAGCCAACATATTTGGACTTGCAGCTGTTATTGGTATTCTCATGGCGGCCTATCGACGTTATATCAAAAGGCCAGATCGTTTGGACAATAAAACAGACGATGCCATTACTCTTATTTTGTTATTCGTCATCTTACTGACTGGTTTTCTTATTGAAGGCGTCCGCATGGCTGCCTTATCAGACCCTTGGGCTAGTTGGGGCTTTATTGGACAGTGGATAGCAGTTCCTCTAAAGGCTTCGATGAATGAAGCACAACTCTTGTCCTTACACCGTTTCCTTTGGTGGTTCCACCTCGTTCTTGCTATGACATTTATTGGTTATTTCTCACATTCTAAGATGTTCCATGTCTTGTTGGGTCTAGGGAACCAGTTTATGCGTCACCGTGGCCCAATCGGTATTCCAGAACTTATTGATTTCGAAGATGAAAGTATTGAAACCTTTGGGAAAAGCCAATTGCGAGAGTTTTCCTGGAAAGCATTATTCAATACGGACGTGTGCCTACGTTGTGGACGTTGTCAAGACAACTGTCCAGCGTATTTGAGCGGTAAACACCTTAGTCCTAAACGAATTATTCAAGATATGAAAGTCCTTATGGAGGAAACTGGTGCAGCTGTTGAAGCAGCAAAGGAAAAGGCAACTTCAGTTCATGCTGCTGAGGGTCAAGAAGCAGCTGCGGCAAGCGAGACTGAAGAGTGGACTGGTCGTGCGCTCATTGGTGAAGTGATTCCAGAAGAAGACCTTTGGGCTTGTACGACATGCCGTTCTTGTGAGCAACAATGCCCTGTATTTGTTGAACATGTTGATAAAACCATTGATATGCGTCGTAATCTAGTTCTCATGGAAACAAGATTCCCTGCAGAAGCTCAATTAGCCTTCAAGAATATGGAAAACAATGGTAATCCTTGGGGGATTGGTTGGACTACACGTGCTGATTTCCTTACTAACCTGGGAGTAAAAACTTTTGAAGAAGATCCTGGTGCTGAGTATCTGTATTGGCCCGGTTGTTCTGGAGCCTTTGATGCTCGCAATCAAAAAGTGTCTGCTGCTCTGGTTAAATTACTCAATGCAGCAGGTGTTCGATTTGCTATCTTGGGAAATGAAGAAAAATGTTGTGGTGACTCTGCGCGTAAATTAGGCAACGAGTATTTATTCTTCTCCTTGGCCACTGAAAATATTGAAGTTATGAATGGTCATGGGGTGAAGAAGATCATCACACAATGCCCTCACTGTTACAACCTGTTGAAAAATGAGTACCCGCAGTTTGGTGGAAACTTCGAAGTTATTCACCATACCGAATTCCTGTTAGATTTAGTTAAGTCTGGTAAGCTAAAACTTTCCCGCGTTGCCAACAAATCGGTCACCTATCACGATTCTTGTTATTTAGGCCGCTATAATCAAATTTACGAGCAACCGCGTGAATTGCTTAAAGCTGTTGGCTTAGATATCAAAGAAATGGCTCATACTGGCGAGAAGAGTTTCTGCTGTGGTGCCGGAGGCGGCCGTATGTGGCTTGAAGAACACGAAGGGCTACGTATCAATGAAATGCGTACAGATGAAGCTATCGCTGTAAAAACAGATTATGTTGGGACTGCATGTCCGTTCTGTCTTACTATGATTGCTGATGGAATCGGCGCTCGTGAAGTCGGAGAGCAGCTTAAGGCATTAGATATTGCCGAAATCCTGGAACAGAATATCTAATTATGCTATAAGTAACAGTTTCATTGTGACGGCGAGTAGCCTTCAGCTTATCGTTGGTGTGCTTAATCGCCGTCACATAATATACTTCTTTAAAGATTCAGAGGACTCATTTGCCGACCTGATGTCTTGTAGGAAAATGAGGTTTTTATGAGCAGGACCACATGATATGGGGGATGGCTGAGTGATATAGTTGAATAATAGGGCTTGGTATTTTGAAAGGGGGGATGTAATGCTAATACAATAACCTCTGGAAAGAGATGGTTCCAAGTTTATTCACTAGTGATTCTGCCGTATATTCTGACTATGCTATGTTTCTTCCAGCAATAGTATTTAGCATGCTGATCGTTGGACAGGATCTAAAGCATTAAAATGTTTAAGAACTTTCAAGTTCTTAACT
>NZ_AGAF01000226.1 GCF_000224515.1 Desulfosporosinus sp. OT
GGCAGTGATGGTGAGCGGTACTCAGGAAGTTGTTATTAGTGTCCCGGAAAACCAGGCGGGAACGATCAAGCAAGTAAAATCGATTAAAGTAAGTTTTTGGGCCCTTCCGAACGTAACTGTTGATGGGGAAATAAGGGAAGTGTCACCTTCGGCCGACCCACTTACCAGGACTTATAAAGTTAAGGTTAGTTTGGTCAAACCGCCTTCAAGTGTGAAACTGGGTATGACAGCTACAGTCGATGTTATTGGTTCAAATAATGATAAGTCGATTCATATTCCCTTATCAGCGATTTATCAAACTGGTGATACGCCAAATGTATGGGTTCTCCAAGACAATATTGTAACTTTGCGGCCAATTAAAGTCGGTAATTTTGGAGACAACTCCGTTCAAGTATTGGAGGGCCTGAAAGAAGGGGATGTTATTGTCACGGCAGGAGTGCACAAGCTCCAAAAAGGGCAAAAAGTCATTAAGGCCGGTGAGCAACAATGATGCACATCAATTTAACAGAATGGGCCCTGAAGCGTAAGTCCTTAGTTTATTATTTTATGCTGGTAACCTTAATTGCCGGAGTCTTTTCTTATATCCGTATGGGAAGAATGGAAGATCCTGATTTTGTTATCCGGCAGATGGTAGTGTCGACAGCCTGGCCGGGGGCCAGCGCCAAGGAAGTTGAGGAGCAGGTAACGGATAAAATTGAGAAGAAGCTGCAGGACCTTCCGGGTTTGGACTATCTTAGGAGTAATTCCAAGCCTGGCCAAGCTGTCATCTATGTGACTCTCAAGGATTCAGTCCCGGAAAAGGACATTCACCAGTCTTGGCTGGATGCCCGAAACATGGTCAATGATATGAAAGCTACCCTGCCCCAAGGAGTTCTTGGCCCATCTTTCGATGATAAATTTGATGATGTCTATGGGACTATTTATGCTTTAACTGGTGATGGCTATAAATATGAAGAAATGCGGGCTAGAGCGGAAAATATCCGCAGGACTTTATTAGGGGTAGAAAGTGTCAAAAAAGTAGAACTTATTGGCGTTCAGGATGAAAAGATATATATAGAATTAAATAGCAGTAAATTGGCTCAGTTAGGGATAGACCCAAATATCGTTATTAATACAGTCAAAACTCAGGAAGCGATGATCCCGGCCGGAATGGTCGAAACCTCGTCCGACAATATCTACCTTCGCGTCACTGGAACGCCGGACAGTGTGGAAACTATTCGCCAGATCCCTATACGAGTGGCGGATCGCACTTTTCGCTTGGGGGATATTGCTAATGTAAAACTAAGTTATATTGATCCGATGGATCCTCAAATGTATTTTAACGGCCAACCGGCCATTGGAATTACAGTTTCCATGGATAAGGGGGGGAATATTCTAACCCTAGGTAAAAATCTAGATAAAACAATTCAGGAAGTCAGAAGTCAATTGTCTGTCGGTTTAGAGTTAAATCAAGTTGCCAATCAGTCCAAGGTCGTGGAAAATTCCATTGCTGATTTTGTTGAATCCTTGGCTGAAGCTATTGTCATTGTCCTGGTTGTTTGTTTTATAAGTCTGGGTGTGCGTTCGGGAGGTGTTGTTGCCCTCTGTATTCCCTTGGTTATCGCCGGTGTCTTTGTTTGTATGAATATGGCCGGTATAGATTTGCACAAAGTTTCGTTAGGTGCTTTGATTATTGCTTTAGGTTTACTTGTTGATGATGCCATCATTGCCATAGAAATGATGACCGTTAAATTGGAGCAAGGCTGGGACCGTTTTAGGGCTGCCAGCTTTGCCTATACAGAGACATCCCTGCCAATGTTGACAGGTACGTTAATTACTTGTGCCGGATTTATTCCGACTGAGTTTTCCCAAGGAAGTGCTTCTGAATATACCCATACCATATTTGAAGTTGTCACCATTGCGCTGTTAATCTCATGGGTAGTTTCTGTTTTTGTAGCACCTTTATTAGGTTATAATCTGATTAAGATTAAGCATTCAAGTGATGAATTGCATGATCCTGAGACACATGATCACGAAAAAAATGATCCCTATAATAAGAAATTTTATCACTTCTTCAGAAAAATCTTAACATGGTTTTTGACCCATCGCAAATTAGTTTTAGCAATTACAATCCTTTGTTTTGTCGGTTCAGTATATATGCTGAAATTTGTTAAACAGGAATTCTTCCCGCCTTCGACCAGGCCGGAGTTAATCGTCGAAATGACCTTGCCGGAAGGCACCTCTATTCAAGCTACCCAAGCAGAAGCCAATAGATTTGCACAGAAAATTAAAGACGATCCCAATATTGAGAACTATAGTTATTATGTAGGAAAAGGAGCCTCAAGATTTGTCCTGAACGTGGATCCAGTTCTTCCGGCATCAAATTATGCTCAATTCGTGATTGTGGCCAAGAACCTAGAGGCAAGAGACACTCTAACGGAAAAAGTTGATACTATCTTTGCCAAGGATTTTGCTAATGTGCACGGTCATACCCAGGTTCTGCAGACGGGCACACCTTCGCCTTATCCGGTTATGCTGCGGGTGAGCGGTACTGATGATGACAAGGTTAGGGAAATTGCCGGAAAAGCGCAGTTAGTTATGCTTAAGGATCCCAACCTTAAAAACGTTAATCTTGACTGGAATGAAAAAAATAAAGTAATGGAGGTAACAATCGATCCAGATAAGATTAAGGCGTTGGGAATTGACAGGCAATCTTTGGCTGCCAGTCTGCAAATGCAGATTTCAGGCGCTACTATTGCTGAATATCGGGAAGAAGATCGAACAGTAGGAATTGTTTTTCGGCTTGATCCCCAAGAGAGGAATAATCTGGCAGAGATTAACAATCTCAATGTTCATATCGGGAATGGAGAGTATGTTTCTTTAAATCAAGTTGCCAGTGTAAGTTTCGAAGCTGAAAGCGGTTCGATATGGCGTCGTAATCTCAAACCTACTATTACAATCCAAGCTAGTACTGCTAACGGAATTACCGGGAATGATGCTACGACTCGCGTTTATGATAACTTAAAATTCATGAGGAATAGCTTACCTGTCGGATATAGTATTGACATAGGCGGCTCTACTGAAACGAGTAAAACTACTTTAGAGTATTTGATGCAGCCGGTACCTGTAATGATCGTTATTATCATTACCCTGCTGATGTTCCAACTCCAAAGAATGTCGTTGATGTTCCTGACCTTGCTGACGGCCCCGATGGGAATTATCGGAGTAAGTTTAGGAATGCTTATAACGAAGCGTCCCATGGGGTTTGTTGCCGAAGTTGGAATTTTAGCTCTGAGCGGGATGATTATTCGCAATTCAGTGATTTTAATCGTCCAGATTGAAAAACAAACTGATGCCGGAAAAACCCCTTGGGATGCAATTATTGATTCTGCAGTAATGAGGTTGCGTCCGATTATGCTGACGGCTTTGGCTGCGATTCTAGGGATGGTCCCCCTTATGAAAAGCAATTTTTGGGGACCAATGGCGGTCGCGATTTCCGGTGGCTTGTTTGGTGCTACGGTTTTAACGCTGTTGGTTTTGCCGACCATGTATGCGGCGTGGTTTAAGGTTATGCCAAAGGAAATAACATATGTTGGAGAAACGACTTCTATAAAACTGTAAAATTGCGGAACAATAAAATGAAACTTGGGTGTTGCCTATACATGTAAGTGGAATCGTATAGGATTTATTTAATTAACGCATATTATAGTGGTAGGAGATAAATCTAAACAAATAATTATACTCCTAAAAGCCTTTCCTTGCTTTTGAGTAAGAGAGGCTTTTTTAAATTTCTGTGGTAATAGATTCTATGACGGTAAATTTACAACAAACATCGCGATAGGTTAATGTTATTTCAAACTACTATCGCTATGGCGCGAATTATATTGGTTTACGGTCTTGCTCTAACTAACAGCGCAAGGAAAGATGTGGTCTTAGCTCTCAGTCGTCGTCTTATGGCGGAAATTATAGAATTTAGTAAGGATGGGGTTGACTTATTGATTGAAAATGGTTGGTTAGAAAGAGTGCAGGAAACTGCTAATCGTCAAGAATTAATACACTGATAATTTTGGTCATTGTGAAAAAAGAGCCTATACCTAAAAAATTACTTGATATTCAGTCCATACCAAGCTATCATTTTTACACTGGATGTGACTTAGTAAGGCGGTCCGGCGGTCTCATTTAAATACTTTAAGCGGAGGGGAATTTATGTTAAAGGTTGCAGTGATTGGTGCTGGAAGAATGGGCAGCGTAGTTGGCAGACAACTGCCAGATGATGTGGAAAAGCTTATTATCGACACAGATGAAGCAAAGGCGAAGGTTTTAGCTGATGAAATTCATGGAGGCTTTGCCACAACACTAGATGCAGCAAAGGTTAGTGATATTATAGCGGTAGTGTTGCCAACGGCGGGAATTGATCCGGTGATGGACCAACTTGTCTGGATTGCTAAGGATGATGCCATTATAATGAACATGGCTACCAAAGGTACTGTGAATCCACAAATAATAGAAAAAAATAATAGGGTACATATTGTAGATACCAAAATTATTGGTCATGCAAAGTCTATGGAACAGGGGGCGCCTGCTTACGTGGTCGTAAAAACTGAGGATCAGGTGCTTCTGAAAAAGATTCAACATATTTTACCTGGCTTCAAAAAGGTTTTGATGGGCAATGCGGATATTATACCTGATATTGCGAAAATTGGGTCATCGGAAGGGATCCGTGCTGCAATTGCCGTACGAAAGCTACTGAAACAATACAATATCCCTAAAGATTGGGAGGACATCGTAATCTACACAGTATGTGCAGGAACCATGCGTTCCTATGTGGAGAATGATCTGGGACATTTCGCCAAGCAATTAGCAGAGCGATTGGATGCTGAGGAGTAGAAACACAGGGGATGGACAGAGGGAAGCAGGAGGCATTATCTAGGTAAAATGTTATAGAAAATTTATCTTGACTTATAATTAAAATAATTATAAAATACACTAAATGGAACATCAAGTGATGTTGCGGAAACAAATATAAGGGAGGAAAAAAATGAAAAAGTATGAATGTTCACTATGTGGATATGTTTATGATCCGAGTGTTGGTGATCCGGATTCTGGGATTGCACCAGGTACTGCTTTTGAAGATATCCCGGAAGATTGGGTTTGCCCCACATGTGGTGCTTCTAAGGATCAATTTGAACCAATTGAAAATTAGAAATCAGAGAGTATTGCAATCTGCATGACCTGTGGAAACGTAACAAACGATTGGAGGATTATTGATGAAAGAATTAAAGGGTACGAAAACAGAACAGAACTTAAAAGATGCTTTTGCAGGGGAATCACAAGCCCGTAACAAATATACCTATTTTGCATCGGTTGCCAAAAAAGAGGGTTATGAACAAATTGCGTCCCTTTTCCTGGAGACGGCAGAGAATGAGAAGGAACACGCCAAGATGTGGTTTAAAAAACTTAGCGGTATCGCAAATACCCTTGACAATTTAAAAGCAGCCGCTTTAGGGGAAAATGGAGAATGGACTGATATGTATCCCAAAATGGCTGCTGACGCCCGAGCGGAAGGGTTCGAGGATATTGCCCTATTATTTGAAGGTGTGGCAAGAATAGAAAAAGAGCATGAAGAACGCTATAAAAGACTCTTAGAGAATTTGGAACAGGGTAAAGTTTTTAAAAAGGATGGCAAAGTCTATTGGAAATGCAGGAACTGTGGCCACATCCATGAAGGTAATGAAGCACCTGAAGTGTGTCCAGTTTGTGCGCATCCTAATGCATATTTTGAAGTTCTCGAGAAAAATTATTAGTCTCTCTTGAAAAGGTTATGGGAATAGAACTATAAGTAAGAGCATTCGCAAGAGTGCTCTTTTTATCTTCTTGATAAATCATGGGGGATAAAGCAGATGGTTATGTTGAGATAGAGTGTTATGAAAGTTGCTAATTTTACAAAAAATTTTAATTATTGACACCATTCTTTGTGGTTATTATGTTAAAATATAGTATCGACATATAACGACAAAGGCAAACTTGGTGTAAACCAAGGACGCAAAGCCACGGGTCTTCCTTAAGCTGAAGATAGCCGGGTTACCGTAAAAGTAATTACAACATGTCTTTGTCGCCAAGTCTTTTAAACTTGGCGACTTTTATTTTTGAAGGGGGGTTAGTAATTAGGTTTAATCCTTTCTCCTAATAGATGGAAATATCTAGCGATAGGTGATAAACCGGGAGGTGATTTTAGGTGAGTATTATGCAATTGGTCGTCTTTAGATTGGGAGATGAAGAGTACGGCATTGAAATAGGTTTTGCTCAAGAAATAATCAGGATTCCAGAACTGATAACTAAAATACCGGATATGCCTTTATACGTAGAAGGGTTGATCGATATAAGAGGCAAGGTGATTCCAATCATTGACTTGAAGAAAAGGTTCGGCTACGAGAAAACAGAGCGAAGTATGGATAGCCGGTTACTTATTCTGGATTTCGAGAGTGATTTGCTGGGGATTATTGTCGACGATGTCTCGGAAGTCATCAAGGTCGAGGAGCAAGCGATTGAAAAGCTTAGTGCTGAGATATCCAGTTTGGGCGGTAACCGTATACAGGGAATAGCGCACATTGATGAACGCTTAATCCTTTTATTAAATGGCTCAAAATTAAAAACTGAAGTTTTAAAAAATTAGCTGCGAATAGGAGAAATTATTATGATAGCATTAGCAGGTATAGAGTCGTGCAAGACATTGGCTGAATTCTTAGCAAATTTAATACCCGGTGGAGTTGTGTTTGGATTAGTCGAAAAAGACACGTTTGTGTGGGTGAAATCGTCGGATTCATTTACCTTAGACTTTATTAAAGTTGGCAACAAGTTGAGCGATGACACAACAACAATGGAAGCAATACGTGAAAAGAAGGTCTTAATTAAAAATATTCCTCGTACGGTCTACGGAATGAGAGTATCAATGGTCTCAATACCAGTAATCGATGACAATGGTGATGCTGTGGGTGCTTTTTCTATAGCCTTTCCAAAATTACACCCGGTCGCTGCGGCCTTTGGAAACTTTGCACCGATTTTAGCAGAAATGTTTCATGAGGGTTCATTTTTATATATGTCGGATTTAACCAAAATTGCTTATGCGCAGCCATCACAAAAATTTGATATGCCGTCAATCTCAGTGGGCTACGAATTAAGAGAAGCGGACATTGCTTATCGGGTTATACACTCAAAACAACCGATTATCGAAGAGATTGATGCTTCAAAGTACGGAGACCCACTTTCTATAGCCAATTACCCATTATATGATGATGAAAATGAAAACATCGTTGCTACGTTAGGGATCGTTACACCTAAGAAAACGGCTGTCGCATTGCGTGAAATGTCTGATAACCTTGAGAGTAGTCTAGAAGGCATTGCAGCGGCAATAGAGCAACTTTCGGCATCTGCTACTGAGATCCACTCGAATGAAGGTGCCTTAAATACTGATATTAATGAGATTATTAATATTTCCGAAAAAATTAACGAGGTATCCGCGTTCATAAAAGAAATAGCTGATGAGACTAAAATGCTGGGTTTAAATGCTGCCATCGAAGCAGCAAGAGCAGGTGATGCAGGGCGAGGTTTCGGAGTTGTTGCGGAAGAAATCCGAAACCTATCGGCTCAATCAAAGAGTACAGTTCCAAAGATTAAAGAGTTAACGGATACAATAAAACGAAAAGTTGATGAGGCAAGCCGTAAAAGCAATCTCTCACTGGATGCAAGTCAGGGACAAGCGGCTGCAGTAGAGGAGGTTTCTGCGAGTATTGAGGAAATAACTTCGATGTCATCAGAACTAAGTAATATAGCAAAGACCTTATAGGGTTTCATTAAATAGCATCTAACAGGTTACCCAAGATTCACCGTCAGTTTGTTTAATCCAGTATGGATGGAATCAAAAGTGCTTATTTATAATTTACTAGAAGTTAATACTCTTTTAATGGTGAATTAATAAAGATGCTATATAATTAAGCCCAATAGATAGTCGATCGATGTTAGCCAAATAGAGCTTGTCTGATAAACAAAATTCAAAGGATGTCAGGAATAAGAGAGTGAACCTATGAATGCCGATTTAATTAATCCATTCATAACTGCTTTATTTCAGTTGCTAGAAAATCTTAATGCGGATGTTGAACGAGGAAGTATTCAAGGTCTCAAACCCCCGCTCGCTTTACATGGAATAACAATGGATATTAGGGTTAAAGGAGATATACAGGGAAGATTTCTAATTTCAACCGACCACAATACGGCTTTGTTTCTTGCCAATAAATTCAGTTCACAATTTGGAATGCCACCTTCAAATCAATTCGGCCCGATGGAAAAAAGTGCTTTGCAGGAGATTACCAATATCATTGGAGGAAAAGCAGTGACGCTCCTTGCAAAGTTTAGACACTCAATTGATATAACACCTCCCACGATTATCGAAGGTTCTGATTTAGAAGGTAATATAGTCTCTAATATTGTTTTTAAAATTCCCGTAAATATAAAGGCTCATGATAAAATGGCTATGGACATGTATGTAGACCTAGTGTCGTAGGACGGTTGAGCGCAGTGAGTATAGAGCCCCAATTTGATTATGCTGTGAATGAGTTATGAATTTCTAATGAATTACATGTAGGTAACTTGATTCAATAAAGAAACCTTCCGTTGACACAGTGTCAGGAAGGTTTTTTTGTCAATTTGATTTATCATACTAAGGACTCATTCATCCATCGTAATAACCCTCTCTAATTAAGGCTTTTTTCCATTCCTGTCGAGCACTGTCTAACATATCCTCTGTTGCAGCTTTTTTGATATCGAATTTTCCCTCGTCTGAATTGTATTCTGTGAGGAAAAACTGTTTCACTAAAGTATAACATTGATCATACAATTCTATTTTCTTTTCTAACTCCAATTTGCTGAACTGGCGATCCTGTTTAAGTTGGACAATCATCTCAGGAAAATCTGTCAATAAATCAAGCTCACGCCGAAAAATGTACTCATTCATGCCTTCGCCCTCCGCAACCATTTTATAATATGAAAGATGTTCAGGTTAATTGCTTACCGAAAAACTGACAAGAATTACCCTAAATTCTAAAGGCAATTCTTGTCAGGTATTTTATCGTATCCAATATGGAGAGTTGAGAATTTAAAGAGAAATAAGAGCACGTAATGATCTATCTAACACCAATATAGATAGCTTATTACCTAACTAGGATCTTCCGACCATAATCAAGCAGGTTACCACCTATACAAATGATTCGTTCGACCCTACAAGATATCTACCCAGCTATAGACAACCTCTCGGCTGAATATAACCGACATTCTTACACATTCATATATCTTCCGATATATGGTTGCGTAAGAAAACTCAACACCCAGTAAAATCTTAGCTCGACCCTTTACGCTAGTTAGAACCTTAAAACAATCGATCAAGACTGTAGAAAAGCTTTTCCCCACCATAAAAGATCTTCCCTCCGACTATATACAAGCGTTTTAACACCTGTATATAATCTTTGGCCGACCCATATACACCCCAATTAAGAGCATATATAAATCTTGGCTCAACCATTACGTACCCTTATGATCATAGTATTGCTTTCAGCACGCCATAATATACTGGTAATTTATGGGTGATTTGTCTCGGTTATGGAGTTTCGTCATTCTTGCTGGCAATGAAACCTTCAATACTTTCTTTACGCCGATCATTCTTAGCTTCAATGACTCGTTTCTTGCCTGCTGTAATCTCATCGGCATGCTCATTGAGGTAATCCTCTGCTTCGTGCAAATTTGCTACAGTGTGGTCGATATGTTCTTGTAGGTGAGTCTCATATTCCGTCTGATTATCTGTTTTGGCCAATGTAAATCCCTCCTATTAACTCAGCGCTGCCTTTTTATAATGACCAAATCGCAAGATGCTATGCGAATATGGATGTTCGAAAAAAGCCCCTATAAATACAGTTGTATTTATAGGGGCTTTGGCAGATAGTGGAAGGTTTCTCCACATAGGCCGGAAAAATTAGCCGTTTTTATGATTGGTTGTATGGCGGCGGTACATAAAAACCATGGAAACTGCAAAAGCCGTCAAAGCAAGACCGATTAGTGCAGCTAGTGTTTGAGCTACGGCCGAAACTGGCACAACAAACATTTGCAGAGTAGTAGCAGCGTCTTTGATACCAAGGCCGAGGAGAACCGTATTGGAGCCTGGTACGAAGTGAATCTGATAAATTATGTGACCAGCAATAACGAGCGGAATAAAGGCGAAGACAAGTTTCGTCCGCAAGGAAGCGGCTTTAGTTTGATAGGGTTTGGCAATTAACCACGTTATCAGCCCGGAAGCCACAGCTGCGCCCCAATAGGCTAGGGTGAACCAGAAGAGCCAGATTCCCTGTGGCCATTGGAGCTGTAAAGGCTCAAAATAGTTAATCGGAATTAATACTCCCAATGAGGCCCCAATGAAAATAGTAAAGCCTTGATCAACCCGTACCAAATGCCATACCTCTCGGGCCGGGATGCGCAGGTTGAAATTTACAGCACCGTTAGGGCAATTGCGCACGCAGTTAAAACAAAATTTACATCCTAGATTGTTATCCAAAAAGGGTAAGTGTTGGGACATCGGACACCCAGCAAGCTCGCCCCCCACATAACACTCATGGGTCGTGCATTTGTTGAGGCAGACGGCAGAGTCTGCTCTAATCTCCAGGAGGGAGCCAATAGAAGCCATACCGACAAATCCCCCTAAGGGACAGATATGACGGCACCAGGTATGCCGAGTAAAAACGATGCCGATGGTTACGGCAGCCGCTTGAATTGCCAGCAACAGGAAAAGGGTATAGGTAGGATTTGAGCGAATCTGCGCTACTATTTCTACCCAAAAGACCAGAAGGAAAAGTCCTGTGGTCAAGAGGTAATCATATTTTTTCAGCCAATCAGGAACAGTGCGGTTGAAATGCCATTTTTTTTGGATCAAATCCATGATAAAGGAGAAAGGGCAAACGGTGCACCATAACCGGCCCAAAAGGGGGGATAGAATTGCCAGAGCTGGCCACCACAATCCCCATACCAAGGCAAGCACGCGTGTCGTCGAAGTTGCCTGAGGTATGAGGAGGAACATCAATAGAATAACCAGGTAAACGAGCAGACTGGAAAAACGAATTCTTTGTAAGAAGGCAGTCTTTCTCAGCACGTTAGAAATCCAAGGCCAGGACAGCAGATCGATACTGCGCCCGATTTTTGCCGCGGTTGGTCCAAAGAAAATATGCTCGAGATTGATCACACCGCCATCAGCTAAATGGAAGGCTCGTTCTATAACTTGAATAAGCTCTGTAACATTGCCTTGCCGATAGCTGTGCGAAAGTAGGAGTTTGGTTGATTCCTGATTGAGGATGGGAGTTTCCAAGTTGTTGCGGCTAGCTAGTTTTTGTAAGACACCTTGGGCAATGAAAGGTATATCCCGCTTGCGTTGTCGCAATGGAGTAATCTGGTGATTCTGAGGAAAGAGTCCGAGCAGTTCGGGGACCAGGTTCTGTGATACGACCTCAGGTTCAGCCCTCAGGCAGCCAATCACTAAGCAACTGCCTGTGCTGTTTTTCATTGATTCTGCCAAGATGGCTTGCGTGTGGAGAGGTATCTGATTGACCTCCCGGATAAAAAGTGTGCCCCCTTCAGCTATGTCAAGCAAGCTACCACTTTTAAAGTGAGTCGCGTTTTCGGAGGATACTTGGTCAGCAAATAAATTGCCCCATTCCTGTTCAAATCGGCTGCCGTCAACAACGACAAAGGGCGCCTTTTCACCAAATAGTTTCTTGTGCACATGCCAGGCAAACATTTGGCGTCCGGTGCCCCGCTCGCCGATGACCAGTAAGGGTTCCCGGCAGGTGGTTAGTTCATTAATCTTTCTCTCAACTTCCTTTGTCGTTTTGACGCTGCCCCAAACACCGTAGAATTTGTCTTGATAATGATTCATTTGCAGGGCAGAACGAAGGAATTCTTTGTGTTTAGCTTCCCAGAGTGATAGGTTTACCTTTTTTAAGCTATGAGATAATTTCTCAATGAAACGTTCGTATATGCGCGGCCAACGTAGCAACATAAGCATGAAATGTTCGGAATCTAAGGCCAACACTCGGCATTTTTCAAGGCACTGTATAGTTGTTGGTGCTGTCTCGCCTGTAAAAATGGCAATTTCACCAAAAGTATCACCGGGTTCGAAAAGATTGACCTGCCAGTGACTATGCCCTTCTTTAGTAACCAAAGCCTGGGCTTTGCCCTCTGCTAAGACGTAAAACCAGTTATTTGCTTGGCCTTGAATCATGATATAGGAACCTGGAGCATATTCCTCCCAGGCAAAGTCGGTTGCCAATTCTGTTAAGTCATGCGTATTCAAATCTGCCAGAAAGTCAGCTTTACCTAAGAAGTAAACTTTTTCAGCAGTCATAACTATCCTCCAAAGATAAATGTATAAAAATTAAGTTGGATATCGACAATTAATTGTCATTATTCTCACTATAACTTTTAAAAGCATATCTGCCAACAGGTAATATATGTATTTAATGAAATATTCAATATAATGCTTGTTATATCATGAGACATATTTCACAATTAAGTTTAAAAGTAAATAGAAATAAGCATTAAAAGCATAATTCAATGGTTCGCAAGTAAAGAAGGCGCGATTTTATATATGGTAAATAACAATATTTATATAAATTAACGATTTCATACATCACAGCAAGGGAATCTCCTTGCACACTATGAAGTTTATGAAGATGGTTTCTCGATTAATTCAGGCATGGATATGTTTTGTTATTGTACCAGGGCGTTGTGATAAATCTATTGCAATAGGGAATTAAAATCAACAAAGTTTATTACATTGATACTTTTATGAATATAAATGAGTTTTCTAGAATATAAGTTTCAGCGTGGTCTTTGCGACAAACATAAATGGAACGAAAAGAGCGAGAATGGTCGCTATATCTTTTTCAACAGAAAGAAGGATTCATAGTTGAAGAAATTACCGAGAGAAGCGAAGTATTGGCGTAAATTAGGAGTCGGTATACTTGCGTTCCTAGTTTTGATCATTGGAGGTATGCTCCTTTGGATTACATCCTTGGACGTTAGTAAATTAGAAAGTCCATTATCACAACCCTCTGTGCTCTATGACGAAAATGGCCACCCTGCCTCCCAGCTTTCTTCTTCTCGAATCATACCCATATCGCAAAAGCAAATCCCCCAACAGCTGAAAAACGCCATTATTGCGGTAGAAGACCGTCGTTTTTATGAGCACCAAGGAGTCGATATTCATTCAATTTCGCGTGCTCTCATCCGCGATTTAATATCTGGTGGTTTATCCGAGGGAGGAAGTACAATTACTCAGCAGCTAGCCAAAAATCTTTTCTTGCCTTCGGATAAGACGTTCTCCCGAAAAATCAAGGAAGCCGCCTATGCCATAAAAATTGAGTACGTGCTCGATAAAGATCAGATTTTAGTAGCTTATCTTAATCAGATTTATTTTGGCGAAGGATGTTGGGGCATTCATAATGCAGCCCAGTTTTATTTCAAGAAAAAAGTTGAGGATCTCACTTTAGAAGAATCGGCAATGCTGGCTGGGCTCCCTAAAGCCCCTAGCTCATTTTCTCCTCTCAAAAATATGGACAAATCTTTAGAACGGAGAAATTTGGTTCTTGAGTTAATGAAAGAACAGGGTTATATCTCTGCTACTGATTATGAGGAAACGAGTTCTCAGCCAATTCTCCTTAAACAAGGATCAGAGGAAAGTCTTACAGGCCAATACGCTCCGTATGTAGATTATGTGATCGAAGAAGCTATTAACCGCATGGGATTTACTGAAGCACAAATTTTAAGTGGAGGTCTGCAAATATACACTCAGATGAACCCTGAGATTCAAGAAGAAGCCCAGGACGTCTATAAAGATAAGAGATTTTTTCCGGATGGGAAGGAAGACCAAACACTCCAAAGCGGAGTGATCATAATTGATCATCACACAGGAGGAATTAAAGCTTTGGTGGGATACCGAGGAGAAAGTATTTTCCGCGAATTTAACCATGCTACTCAGCTCAAACGTCAACCGGGCTCGTCTTTTAAGCCCTTGGCAGTCTATGGTCCAGCCCTGGAAAAAGGTTATACTTCTAATTCGCTGCTTAATGACAATCCTTTAAATATCAATGGGTATGCGCCCACCGATGAAGATCATAGAAACCGAGGTTATATCACCCTGCAAGAAGCTCTCCAAAATTCCTTGAATATCCCTGCCGTTTGGTTACTAAACAAGATTGGGATAGATTGTGGCGTTGATTTCGCCACACGGGCCGGAATTCCTTTAGAAGATGAGGATCATACGCTTAGTTTAGCCTTAGGAGGTCTTACGCAAGGGGTTTCGCCGCTTCAAATGGCACAAGCCTATGGAGCATTCGCCAATCTCGGGGTTATGAATAAAGCCTATGCCATTACTAAGATCACTTCAAAAGAAGGTCAGGTCTTATTCCAATCACAACCTGCCTCAGTTAAAGTGACGACTCCAGCGGTAGCCTATCGGATGACCCTCTTACTTGAAAATGTTGTAGACTATGGCACAGGCAGAAATGCCTATCTAGGACGACCGACCGCGGGAAAAACTGGTTCGGTCGAACTCCCTCCCATCAAAGAGTTTTCAGGGATTACCAAAGGTGCTAAAGATGTTTGGTTTGTAGGTTATACGCCTGAGCTAACGGCAGCTGTCTGGATGGGATACGATAAAACCGATCGCAACCATTACCTAACCACTACGGGTGGTTCTGGTCCCGCAGTAGTTTTCCATGAAATCTTATCTCGATCTCTTAGCTCCACTCCGGTCGTACCTTTTGAAGTACCTTCGGAATATGTAAGTAATCAATATAGAGATCTGAAGCAAAATGATCAAGTGATCTTACAGAAGGACAGTGCAAATGAGAATAACTCGGATGAGTCCGAAGGACCAGGTGAGGATCCAGGTGAGGAACAAGATCAGGGACAAGATCAGGATCAGGTTAAGGACCAAGACCAAAGTCAGGGGTTGTATTAGACAAGGTCAGGGTGAAGTCTTGAGTTCAGGATTTTGCAGGGATTGTGTCTCATAGATATTGAAAGAAATTCAGAGAAGGTTTAGGTTTTCATCCGCGTGTATCCCTGGTGAAGGCCACTCAGTTGTTTTAATAGTTCTTTGTCCTCGAGAAGTGAATTTTCCGCCGTAACGCTTCCCCCCTCTAGTATTCTTTTAAGGCAAAGTGATATCCTATAAATAATAATCAATTTCAATTAAATTCTTAAAAGGATATTACTCCAATTTTTACCTTTGTAAAGATATTTTTTAGACTATACCTTTGTGAACAAAGGTATAGTCTAAAAGCGGTTATTTGACTATGCCGAGGCATGTGTAATAGGTAGGCTCGGCCAATAGAGAGGTACTATGAAAGAAGATTAGGGTACGTAAACAGTCCTGCTTTATTTGATTGCATTAAGATTATTTTAGAATCTTGTAGAAGAAGTAAAGACAAGATGTACTAATTCCAAAGAGTCTAGTTGTTGCAATCATGTTGGGGCTGTTTCATTAAATATTAATGATTGAGCTATTATATTTTCGCAAAAGTTGTCCGAACACTTCACATTCTTCATCAGACCAAGTTTTAAGATTGTCAGCAATTTTAGCCAAACGTGCTTGTTTGTGCTCGTTATATTCTTTTGTTCCCAATTCCGTTATCTGAAAGGAGCAAGCTCTGCCATCCAATGGATCGGGAATTCTGTAGACATATCCTTTTTGTTCCAGAGTTGCCGCTTGTCTGCTTACAGTAGAAATATCCAAATGGGATTCATTGGCCAGCGTTTTTACTCCGGCGGATCCATGAGCAGTTATTTGGTGTAACAAGAGATAAGCTGATCGATCGAGATTGCCAAATTTACAACAGGTTGTAATTAAGGAAACACGGCGAATGAGGATCGCTAATTCGAGTTCAATGGTTTCTAATGAAGGTTCATTCATGTATTTGATTACCTCGCTTTATATCCTTACCATTGCCTATTTTAACAGAAACGCAGTTGGTTTGGAAATAGAAAGCACAATAATAATGCTCATGGCTTGACAGGATTACAAACTACTTGTAGAATGCAACCATATACTTTCATAATACAATTTGTTTACCAAATAGGCAAATGAGGAGTGACTTGGTAAGCTCATGAATTTCAAAGAGGAATGAGCAGTCTTTTATGATGGAGGCGTTAAAATGAATATTGACAAAGCATTTTATCGGAGTCTAATGAAGAACCTATTTGCCGATCCTTGTGAAGTAAAGTTTTGGGATGGAGAAGTTATTAATTATGGAGAGGGAATGCCACAGTTCAGGATAGATTTTAACGAGCCAATTGCTAAGGCGGAACTAATCAATGATCCGTCGTTGGCCTTTGGGGAAGGGTATATGTTTAAGAAGATTGATATTGTGGGAAGTGTCCAAAGGGTTATTGAATCTCTGTATAAGAATCAAGACAGTTTTCTTCACCAAAATAACTCATATGACAAATTATTTAAAATCCTTTCCAGCAGCATTCGAAAAAGCAAAGAAAATATTCAATTTCACTATGACATTGGAAATGATTTTTATAGTTTATGGTTGGATGAAACGATGACCTACTCCTGTGCTTACTTTAAGTCGCACGAAGATAGTTTACTGCAGGCTCAAAAGAACAAAGTTGCCCATATCCTGCGCAAACTGAATTTACATCCCGGACAAACCTTACTCGATATTGGTTGCGGATGGGGAGAGCTGATTATTACTGCAGCTAAAACCTATCAGGTCAAGGCTCTCGGTATTACTCTTAGTTCAGAACAATATTACAAGACTGCTGAAAGAATTAAAAACGAGGGGTTACAGGAGTTAGTTGAGGTTCAACTCATCGACTACCGAGAATTGAAGGGGAGAACATTTGACCGGGTGGTAAGCGTAGGGATGGTTGAACATGTAGGAAAGGACCAACTTAAAGCTTATTTCTCAGCGGTAAGATCCCTGTTAAATGAAGCCGGAGTATCTCTTTTACACTGTATTACAGGATATGAAGAATCGGGGACAAATAGCTGGATCAATAAGTACATTTTCCCTGGCGGTTATATTCCTTCTGTGCAAGAATTAGTTTCGCTTATGGCCGTTAATAAGTTCTACCTCATTGATCTAGAAAGCTTGCGTGAACACTATACGCGAACACTAGAACACTGGGCCCAGAATTTTGAGAATGCTCTCTCGTTAATCATGAAGATGAAAGATGAAACCTTTATACGGATGTGGCGTCTCTATCTTAACTCTTGTGCAGCGTCTTTCCATTGTGGCAATATCGATCTGCATCAGTTTCTATTTACTAAGGGAGTTAACAATACTTGGCCTCTAACCCGTACGTATATGCATTCATAAATACAACCCTTTTTGAAGTGACAAGTGCTATATTTAAAGTCCTTTTTATATTGAAGGTACCAGGACATCTTTTATCCAAGGGACCGTTAAGTCCGAAATCATATCAAGCATGATTTCGGGCTTAACGGTCCCTTGGTGGTGTTCGAATAATCGATAGCAACGAAGGATATATTAAGAGAGTTCAACTTTATTTGCGTTATTTGTTATCTTTTTTCTGTCCGAATATCGTTAAAAGGCAATAGCCCAGAAGACCTCCCAAGGTATTCAAAATTACGTCATCGATATCGGATATTCCAAGTTTAAGGCATAACTGAATAATTTCGACGGTAAGACTAATTGAGAATGTAAGAACAAAGATCTTTCTAACGTCGATTTTTTTGAATATGTATGGCAAAAGAAAACCCATTGGCATAAAAGCTAATATGTTGCCAAATAGATTAAAGAACCATACGTCAAACCCAAATTTGTTAACACCCACCAAGTAGCTAATTATAGTTTTAAACGGAATTATGTTATACCTAATCCCGTTACTAGCAACTCTAAAATAGTCTCCATAAGCGAAAAAGAAAAGTCTATATAGAAGATAAGAAAAATAGACAATAAACATTAAAGCAGCGGCAAAATGAAGATACTTTCTCTTATCTGAGTGATAGTGATCGTCAACATGTTTATCCATAATGCTACCCTTCTTGACAACTTATGACGCAAAAATTACCTGAGAACCTCAAGGATAATGATGAATTCAAACGACTTTTCCTTATTAAAATTTGTTTAAATAATAGTTTTAAACTTAGCTAATAGTATTAGATTGGCGCTATTTATGCAAACCAATTTTTGATGTAGGGCTTAAATTTATTATTATAGATATTGAAAAGCAAAATAAAATCTGAAATAAGGATTGACAGTTGATTCTGAAAAAGCTAAAATTGAATCACAGATGTAACCGTTTACATTGCTTTCATTTCCTAATAAAGAGTTTTAAGAATTCTAATCGATACAGCTTGTAACACACTATATAGCCTTAGAGTAGGCAGAATATCGACTAAAATTCACACAGAAGGATATAGGGCTGGAAAGATATATAACACAGGTTATGAAAATAATGTAACCGATTACAGAAAATGAATTGAGGGTGTAATTTTATTGGCGACGATTAGAGATGTTGCTCGTTTAGCGGGAGTGTCCGTTGCTACTGTCTCCCGAGTAATTAACAAAACAGACTTTGTGAATCCCGAGACCGCCGCACAAGTATTGAAGGCGATTGAGCAGCTTCAATACGAGCCAAATGCTGTAGCTCGAGGTTTGGCGGGAAAGAAAATGGGGATCATTGCCTTAATCCTGCCTGATATATTAAATCCGTTTTTTCCTGCTTTGGCTCGTGGCGTCGAAGATGAAGCTCAGAAAAAAGGCCTGACAGTTATCTTGGGTAACTCGGATGATCTGGGCCTAAAGGAAAGTACCTACATTAAGGATCTTAAGAAAAAGTATGTGGATGGTTTCATTTTCGCCTCGAATACTATCCGTGAAGAGGATGTCGAATCTCTAAGAAAAGAAGGAATTCCGATTGTCTTGTTAGATAGAGGTTTGAATACTGCATCTTGCCCAGTTATCCGTTCGAACAATCGAGCCGGGGCAAAACTAGCAGTGCAGCATCTGATCGAGCGCGGTTGTCAGAAAATCGCTCATATTTATGGACCCCAAGAATTTATTACAGCTCGAGAGCGATTACTAGGCTATGAAGAAGTTGTCGGAGAGTTAGAGGGTTATTCGCCTAGCTTAATGGTCTCGGGAAAATTTGATATCGAGAGTGGAAGGCAGGGTGTAGAACATCTTTTGACACGTCATCCTCAAATTGATGGAATTTTTGCCGGAAATGATCTGATGGCAATAGGGGCTCTCAAAGCCTTGCGTGAGCGAGGAATCCTCGTCCCAGAACAGGTCAAAGTCTGCGGGTTTGATGGGATTAGTTTAACAGAGATTACCGAACCGGAATTGACAACTGTGGCCCAGCCCATTTATGAGATGGGAGGATTAGCTGCTCGGATTTTGCTCAATGAAATAGAAGGCGGGGGCCGTGAGAATACAATCATTGAACTGGATGTCGCTTTAATTCCCAGAAAATCGACCCGATAGGAGGAATCTTAGATGGACCAGCGGCCCAAGATCGTTGTCATAGGTAGTTTAAATATGGATTTGGTCGTCAAGGCCTTGCGAGCTCCTAGACGTGGGGAAACGGTGCTAGGCGAAGAAATTCATTTCATTCCCGGTGGCAAAGGTGCAAACCAAGCGGTCGGGTTAGCCCGTTTAGGTGCTGAGACCACAATGATCGGAGCGGTTGGATCGGATGCCTTTGGAGTGGAACTCGAGAAAGCCTTGCAGAGGAATGGAATAAATACTTCGAACGTTAAGGTAACTTCAGAAGCCACAGGTGTGGCCTCGATTCTCCTGGCTGAGGGGGATAACAGTATCGTAGTGGTTCCAGGGGCGAATGCTCAGTGTTTACCTGAGGATTTGGACCGGTGTGAGAGTGAAATTGCCGCAGCTGATCTAGTTCTCCTGCAATTAGAGATTCCGCTGGTGACTGTGGAGTATGCTGTCAAGCTGGCCCGTAAGCATGGGAAGATTGTGATGCTCAATCCAGCCCCAGCTCAAAGCCTTTCTGAGGATCTACTTAGCCAGGTGGATTATTTAACTCCCAATCGTTCCGAACTCGCCTTGCTTACAAGAATGTCCGAAGAGTCTACGATAGCTCAAGGAATTGAACAATTATTGAATGTTGGAGTTTCGTGTTGCGTCACGACTCTAGGAGCTGAGGGAGTTGCTCTTAGGGAGATAGGCGGCAGCTTGGTTAAAATTCGGGGCTTCAGGGTCCCTGTCGTGGATACTACCGGAGCGGGAGATGCTTTTAATGCCGGTTTGGCCTATGCTCTAGCTCAGAAGAAATCCATTCAAGAAGCGGCAGAATTTGCAGTGCAGGTTTCGGCTCTGGCTGTTACTAAATTTGGAGCTCAAGGCGGGATGCCAACGCTGGTTGAGGTAGAAGAGTATTTCAGGAGGGATGAAGATGAAGAAAGTCGGCATCATAAACAGTGAAATTTCCCGAGTGATTAGTGAGCTGGGGCACATGGATACCATTGTGATAGCGGATGCAGGTTTACCGATTCCTCCTCATGTTAAAAGAATTGATTTGGCTTTAAAGGAAGGGGTCCCGTCGTTCATAGAGACGGTTGAGGTCGTTCTTCAAGAAATGTGTGTGGAAAAAGCTTATGTGGCGAGAGAAATGGGATCGTCAAGTGCTCATAAAAGGGCAGAACTGGTTGCCAAACTACCTAGTGTTCAGATTAAGGCCCTATCGCATGAAGAGTTGAAAGCTTTAACTCATCATGCTAAAGCTGTGATTCGCACGGGCGAGTTCACTCCTTATGCTAATGTAGTGCTCGAAGCGGGCGTAATCTTCTAAAAATAAAGGAGGGATTCCGGTATGACAGATCTCTTGACGATGAAAGGCATCAACAAGAGCTTCAGTGGAGTCAAGGTATTAGAAGATGTTCAATTTTCGCTCCGCCAAGGGGAAGTCCATGCTTTGATGGGAGAGAATGGAGCGGGTAAATCAACCCTGATGAAAATCCTTTCCGGAATTTACAGTAAAGATGCTGGTTCTATTCAGATACATGGCAAAGAGTCTGTAGCGTCTTCACCTAAAACTGCCCAAGCTTTGGGTGTGGCGATTATTCATCAGGAGCTTAATATGATTCCCGATCTGTCCATTATAGAAAATATGTTTTTAGGACGCGAGTTTAAATGGGGGCGGACGGGTTTCGTTAATTGGCCACGAATGCGTTCCGAAGCGAAGAATTATTTACAGCAACTTGGGATGGAGCTGAACCCTGATATTCGAGCGGGTGAACTTTCTGTTGGTCAGCAGCAGATGGTAGAGATTGCTAAAGCGCTTTCTATGCAGGCGAAAATTCTGGTGCTCGACGAGCCGACGGCGGCTTTAACTAAACGAGAAATCGAGAAACTCTTTCAGCTCATCGCCAACTTAAAAACTCAAGGGGTGGGAATGATCTACATTTCTCATCGTATGGAGGAAATTTTCCAGATAAGTGATCGGATTACGGTGTTGCGAGATGGGCGTTATATTGGCACTAGGGATACGGATGTTACGACAATGGATGAGTTAGTTCAGATGATGGTTGGTCGAGAGATCAAAGAACGTTTTCCCAAGGTAGAAAAAGAGATCGGGGCTGAATGTCTTCGAGTAGAAGGTCTGGAACAAGAAGGAAAGCTCTATGATATTAACTTAAGTGTGCGAGCTGGGGAAATTCTAGGAATTGCAGGTTTAATGGGAGCAGGTCGGTCGGAGTTAGCCAAAGCTCTGTTTGGTGTCGGAAAATATCAAGGGAAGATTTTTGTCAACGGAAGAGCTGTCTCTATTAAAAATCCTCAAGAGGCCATTAAGGCTGGTCTGGCGTTGATTACGGAAGATCGCAAAGGAGAGGGTCTTGTCTCTGATCTCTCGGTTCGAGAAAACTTAGCATTGCCTAATTTGCGCTCCCTATCGCGCTTTGGATTCATCAGCCACCGGATGGAACAGAAATTTGTGGAAGATAGTATTAAGAAGCTGAACGTCAAAGTCCATCATCCTGGGCAATGGGTAAGCTCTTTAAGTGGTGGAAATCAACAGAAAGTTGTGATTGGTAAGTGGTTGGCGACTCAGCCTAACGTTTTAATCCTCGATGAACCAACACGGGGTGTGGATATCGGGGCGAAACGGGAAATTTATGACTTAATGAATCAACTTGTTCAAAAAGGAGTTGCTATCGTTATGATTTCCTCGGAACTTCCGGAGGTCCTCGGAATGAGCGATCGTGTACTGGTCATGCATGAAGGACGAATCACTGGGGAATTCCTACGTGAAAACGCCACCCAGGAAACGATTATGATAGCCGCTACAGGAGGGAAAAATCATGGCTAAAGTGCAGGGGAAAAGTGGAATTCTGCAGCGCATGGGACCCCTTGTGGGTTTAATTCTTATCGTCATCATCTTAACAATCTTTAATTCAGACTTTCTGACCGTGGGCAATATCTTTAACGTTTTCCGGCAGGTTTCAATTAACGCTTTGATAGCCTTTGGGATGACCTTTGTCATCCTGACGGGAGGAATCGACCTATCTGTCGGTTCGATCATTGCCCTTTCTAGTGCCTTTGTTGCAGGGATGATGGCGGCAGGTTCAGGCTCTATGCTCGCAATCGGGGTGGGTGTGCTGTCAGGGACTTTGATGGGGACAATAAACGGGGTTGTCATTGCTCGAGGAAAAGTTGCACCGTTTATTGCCACGTTAGCCACTATGACAATATTCCGCGGCTTAACCTTGGTATACACCGAAGGGAAACCGATCACCGGGTTTCCAGATACTTTTGGTCAGATCGGACGAGGGTATCTCTTCGATATACCAATGCCCGTGATTTGGATGCTTGTGGCCTTTGGAGTACTTTATGTTATTTTGAAATTCACATCCTTCGGTCGCCACGTTTTTGCCTTGGGAGGAAACGAGGAAGCAACCCGACTTTCTGGTGTTAATACGAATCGTGTCAAAGTACTTGTTTATAGTATCAGTGGTTTACTAGCTTCTTTGAGTGGGATTATATTAACTTCGCGTTTAAATTCTGCTCAACCAACTGCAGGGACGTCCTATGAACTCGATGCGATTGCGGCCGTAGTCTTAGGGGGCACGAGTCTTTCGGGAGGAAAAGGTTGGATTGCGGGAACCTTAGTTGGTGCTATGATCATTGGAATTCTGGACAATGGATTGAATCTGTTGAATGTCTCGTCTTTCTATCAACAGGTGGTCAAAGGCGGGGTCATTCTGCTGGCAGTCTTATTAGATCGCTCAAAAGGAAAGCAATAGATGCTGTCTAACCTAAGACTTGCAAGAACCTGACTCACGAGGGAGAGCTAAGCAATTAGTCAATCCCCAAGAAAAAGGGTAATTAGTTGTTCTCCAACTAAATAGAATGATGGTTCTAATTAGTTGTGGGCATATAGGCTCGTTAAGAGGGGAGGATGCGATGACTTCAGTGACTATTGTAGAGTCATAAGTTTGCTGGTGCTCATCAAAAATGAATACTTGGTGGCTCGTACCACCTAAAAAGGAAGGAAGAGAAAGAGTGAAAAGAAAACATAGTGTATGGATGATGATCCTCGTAGTGCTCATGGCGATTAGTCTTATTGGTTGTGGCACAACCCAATCTAAGGTAGAAAACAATGATACTGCTAAACAGGCAGCTAAAGTCACGATTGGTTTTTCGATCTCAACATTAAATAACCCCTTCTTTGTAACCCTCAAAGAAGGCGCTGAAAAAGCAGCGAAAGACGCTGGTGCTGATTTACTGGTCGTAGACGCAGGCGATAATACGGCAAAGCAGATTAGCGATATTGAAGACTTAATTCAGAAGAAAGTCAGTGTGATTCTAGTTAACCCAACGGACAGCGATGCAGTTGTTTCGGCTGTGGAAGCAGCTAACAAAGCAAATATTCCAGTCATTACGGTTGACCGGGCTTCCAACGGGGGAAAAGTAGTTTCGCATATCGCCTCCGATAACGTAAAAGGCGGCAGCATGGCTGCGGAATATATTATGAAAACATTAGGTGACAAAGGGAATATCGTCGAGTTGCAAGGAATAGCTGGAACGTCCGCAGCACGTGATCGGGGTCAAGGTTTCCATAATGTCGTCGATGGCAAAGATGGAGTGAAAGTTGTAGCTTCTCAACCCGCTGATTTCGATCGTGCCAAAGGGTTAACCGTTATGGAAAATATTCTCCAAGGAAATAAAGACATCCAAGCAGTGTTTGCCCACAATGACGAAATGGCCTTAGGTGCTCTTAGTGCCATCCAAGCAGCGGGCAAGAGCAACATTCTGGTAGTTGGCTTTGATGCTACAGATGATGCAGTGAAAGCCGTCAAGGACGGAAAAATGGCTGCTACAGTCGCTCAGAAACCAGATCTGATTGGCAAAACAGCCCTGGATACCGCACTGAAAGTGGCTAAAGGGGAGAAAGTTGACGCGAGCATCCCTGTTGAATTAGAGTTGGTCACTAAGTAGGCTATGAAAAAGATAGAGGTCGGAGCAAGTGCTTCGGCCTCTTTTGTGTATCTGAAGCTATTGAGTATCTGTTTCCTGGGCAATTTCGATAGCTTCTTCAACATCTTTTGCATTTTCATTTTCGCTATCATCTTGTTTGCTAATATCAGTTTCCCCAGCTTCAATTTCAACGTCATCTAAGGATTTTAACGAATAGGAAACTTTATGATTGATTAGTCCTGCACTGAATAAGATAAGAGCAATGCCACCATATACAGCGATTGGTTCAAATATACCGGGAAGCAATTGGCTGGGCACTAATTGTTTAACAACTTCATCTGTGGGATAGCCCTGAGCAACATACTGTGTAACCGTATCTTTAAACAAAATAATACTATTAAGTAAAAATGCTATAGCTATGAGAGTAACTACCGTAGAGCCTATATACATGATAATTGAACTGATAGGGGTCTTTGATCTTCCAGGCATCCCTTTTCTTTTAAGTCTCATAAAATATCTCCTTTTAGTTTTAATGAAGCTTTGGGTTTGATCGATCTCTTCATTGGTTGATATTATTAAGAAGTGTTCGATTCTTTGCGTACTTTATTACTATAACCTAATTTAATAAATCTAGCCTTGTTACTAATAGAGTAGAGTATTTGTAGATATAAATTCCATGAAGATATGGTTCATTGCAATCAAGATAGGTTAAATCACTTCATTATAAGATCCATTCCTTTCGCTGTGCTCATACCTCCAGCTATACCGAGTATGGTTTCCTGGGAAACCATACTCGGTATAGCTGGAAATAGCTTACCTGACAACTTTTTTATTATCAATACGTGAAAAGTTGTATAATAAGAGTGTTGTTTTCAATTAGCACGAATATTGTTCAATCTATTGAGCGGATGCCAATGAATCTTAAAGAGCTTCAATGATTAATATCAAAAGGAATCGAGGTACAACCTTTGCTTCGGAATTTTGTACATAAAATTAATTTTATTAAGAGACCCTGGTACACAACTCAGACTATTGTCTTTTTTGCATTATTTTTCCTAAAAGTGCTTGTTTTCACCAAAACCTTAGGACTTACCTATTCGATGCAACAAAAGAGTCAAATCATGGGTACAGTTGGAACATTGTTGATTGTTCTTTCAGTTGCTTTTTTATTACCCATTAAACTACGTAAGTTGTATATTCTTTTAGCTAACTTAATTATCAGTAGCTTATTCTTTTTAGATATGATCTTCCTTAGGCATTTTCAAGACCTTGTCATCTTTCGGACTTTTGCGGCAGCCTGGCATTATCTTGAAATTGAGAGTTCCTGGTGGAAATTGCTCAAAACACAAGATGTTTTTATGGTTGCGGATTTTATGTTTTTGATATTATTAAAGCTTTATAACTATATCCAGAAGAACAAACATAGAACTGTTAGCAGGCTTAACTCTGTCACTAAGGTAAATAGTGAAAGGATTCTTCAACAATCCCTTAATATTCGTCGGACAACAATGACCTTCATCTTTCACTTAACCGCCTTTATACTTATGTTTGCTCTTGGTCTAGGGGCATCTAGTAAAGCCTTCGGGCTTCTGGAGGAAAATCAACCAAATATCACCAAGACTTTTTACTCAAAAGTGTACATTGCTCAAAGCCTTGGTGCACTCGAATTCCATGCCTTAGATATCCTTCGTTCTTCCCAGATTACTCTTGATTCCCCTCAACCAAGCATGATCGCCTTGCAAGATTGGTTTAAATCAACTCATCCCAGTTCAGATACAACGAATAAGCCCTCTTTTGGGATAGCCAAAGGCAAAAATCTGATTGTTATTCAGGTTGAATCTTTGCAACAATTTGTGATTGAGAAAAAAGTAAATGGCCAGGAGATTACTCCAAATCTCAATAGATTACTTAAGCAAGGCCTCTATTTTAACAATTACTATGGCGAAACCTGGAATGGTGGAACGTCGGACGCCGAATTTCTGTCCAATACCTCTCTTTATCCAGTATCCAAAGGAAGCGCCTATATTGATTATCCAATGAATCACTATGTTACAATCGCAAACACTTTAAGTAAGGAAGGATACAGCACTGTTGCTATCGAGGCCAATAAGCCAGGATTTTGGGATATGGATTTAATGTCCCGGGCGGAAGGATTTCATCAGGTTATTGATGACGATAATTTTGTCCATGATCTTGACATGGGTATGGGACTTGCAGATAGCTCTATGTTTGCTCAAGGGGCCAATTACCTAGAAGATTCCAAACAGCCCTTTTATACCTTTTTGGTTACTCTTTCCAGCCATTATCCTTTTGAGATTCCCGCCCAATATAAAACGATAAATGTAGGGTCTTACCAGAATACTGTCTTCGGCCACTACTTGGAGGCAGTTAATTATACAGATCAAGCGATTGGAGATTTTCTCAACCGTCTCCAGTCTGATGGACTATTGAATAACTCCATGGTTGTCATATATGGAGATCATCCGGCCCCCTTTAATCGCAATGATCCTCAATTAAGCGAATTCCTTGGTTTTGGAGGGAAAGAGATTGATGAATTTCCTTGGTTAGCGATGCAAAAAGTACCTCTTTTTATATATCTTCCCGGTTCAACGCTCAACGGGGTTCAAAATACTGTCAGTGGGCAAGTCGACCTTTTCCCGACACTTTTGGGTCTTCTGGGTAAAAATGCCAGCAACTATCCCTTGTTAGGCCATGATCTATTACACTCTCCTGCGGCCGGTATCGCCATATCACGAAATGGGGTTTTCGTTTCTGGGAATTGTCTTTATATTGTAACCAATCAAAAAGCCTATGACCTTAATTCTGGGAAATCTGTCCCCTGGGACCCATCTATCGCGAAGATCTATCAGGATTATCTGGAATACACAGATACAATATTTAGACATGATCTACAAACAAAACTAAACCATAATTCCTTTCCAATAAGTTTCCTCGGTAGAATTTGTTTTTGATTCATCAGGAAAGACTTAGCTAAAAACATAGTTAAGATTAATCGAAGTCCTCCAAAAGAGAAATAGAAGGAATTAAAAATGTCATTTTTGTGCATTTTATAGGTATCAATTCTTTTTGGAGGCATGGAAATGAATCTCGACAAAGTATTTTACCAGAACTTCATGAAAAACCTTTTTGCCGATCCTTGTGAAGTTAAGTTTTGGGATGGGGAGGTAGTAAATTATGGAGCAGGAGAGGCGCAGTTTCGAATTGATTTTAACGAACCAATTGCCAAAAGAGAAATTATTAATGACCTCTCCTTGGCCTTCGGTGAAGGGTATATGCAAAAGAAAATCGACATTGAAGGAAGTGTCCAAAAAGTTGTTGAATCCCTCTTCAACAATCAGGACAGCCCTCTTCTCACTAAAAACTCCTATTTAAAATTAGCCAAAATCCTCTCCAATAACAATGTTCGCAAGAGTAAAGAGAATATTCAATATCACTATGATATTGGAAATGATTTTTACCGTTTATGGTTAGATGAAACTATGACCTATTCCTGTGCTTATTTTAAATCGCCTGAAGATAGCTTGACTCAAGCTCAATATAACAAAGTTGATCATATCCTAAGTAAACTCAACTTAAAGCCCGGGCAAACCTTACTCGATATTGGGTGTGGATGGGGAGAACTTATTCTTACCGCGGCGAAAACTCATCAGGTTAAAGCTCTTGGGATCACACTAAGTGCAGAGCAATATACCCAGGTCCTCGAACGAATTCATAACGAAGGATTGCAGGATCTAGTTGAAGTCCAGATCGTGGACTACAGGGAATTAATGGGCAGAACTTTTGATCGGGTGGTAAGCGTTGGAATGCTTGAGCACGTCGGGAAGGAATATTTGAACGAATACTTCTCTACAGTTAGATCTCTTTTAAATGACAGCGGAGTATCTCTTTTACATTGCATTACCGGGTATGAAGAGGGAGGGACAAACAGCTGGATTAATAAATACATTTTCCCAGGAGGGTATATCCCTATGGTTCAAGAATTGGTTAAGCTAATGGCTGTGAACTCGTTCTATTTAATCGACCTGGAAAGCCTGCGTGAACATTATACTCGAACCTTGGAGCACTGGGCCCAGAACTTCGAGCAAGCTCTCCCGTTAATCCAGAAAATGAAAGATGAAACCTTTATCCGAATGTGGCGTCTCTATCTTAACTCCTGCGCTGCTTCTTTTCATACGGGTAACATTGATCTCCATCAGTTCTTGTTCACCAAGGGAGTTAACAACTCGTGGCCTATGACGCGTAAGTATATGTATTCGTAAATTATTAGATATGACTACTCATCGATTGAAATTCTAAGCAAACATTTGTCATCGTTCGGTCAAATATGAATTAATGGCCCATTTCAACAGCTATAAAATGGCTTTTGAAATGGGCCATATTTCATAAAGTCAAATGTTATAGGATAGCAAACTCGAAATCCTCTTGTGAGTGTGGTATTATATATTTTTTCGAAGTTATTAATCTATCTCTTAAGCTTAAGGAGGTGAGGACGTGGCAGAAGCTTTGAAAGCTATGTATAATAAAGAGTTTCTCTGCCGCTTTGGTGAGAAGGTGCACGCCGTGTACAGCACTTTCGATACTGAGAGCTTCGTCTCAGCTACAATAGATGAAGCATGGGCAGGGCTTGAGCTGAAAGCTCGGATGCATCGAATCACAGAGACGCTAAGGACACATCTGCCGATCCGGTATGAAGAAGCGTTAGACGTGTTATTCGCAATAGATGAGACTTGTATAGGGTTTCCATACCTATTCTTTCCGGATTTCGTGGCGATGTACGGCCAAGAAGAGGAACACTGGGAGCTGTCTATGAAAGCACTAGAACGATTCACTCAAAGATCATCCGCGGAGTTTGCTATAAGGCTATTTTTGCTGCGTGATCCGGGGCGGGTAATCGAACAAATGATGCTTTGGTCAAAGCATCAAAGTGAGCATGTCCGACGGCTGGCGAGTGAGGGCTGCCGTCCCGTTTGCCTTGGGGAGTAGGCTTGCCGCTGTTTAAGAGCGACCCAACTCTGGTGCTTTCTGTGCTGGAACAGTTGAAGGCGGACTCATCTCTTTATGTGCGCAAAAGTGTGGCCAATAATTTAAACGACATTGCTAAAGATCATCCTTTGATCGTGCTCGAAACGGCACGTCGCTGGAAAGATGTGTGTCCGCACACGGATTGGATCGTACGGCAGGGTTGTCGAACGTTGATCCGCAAAGCCGATCCTGGGACAATGGAATTATTCGGCTATGCGAACCCAAAGGATGTGGTGTCATTAACGACATTTGCCTCATTGTCAGTGTTGCCGTCTAGGTTAGCTATTGGCGAGAACAGTGAGCTGCATTATGAACTCTGTGTTCGTGAAGGGGAGTCGGTACGCATCCGCATCGAATATGGGATTGACTTCGTGAAGGCTAGAGGAAATACCTCCCGTAAATTGTTCCTGTTGTCAGATAAAACGGTCTCAGGAGGCACACGAGTTACTGGCAGGCGGGCGCACAGCTGGTCAGACTTGACGACTCGCCGCCATTATCCAGGTGAGCACCGGATTGCCTTGTTAGTTAACGGCTGCGAAGTTGCTTCTATGGTATTAGTACTCCATCTTTTGGAGGAAAGCATTTGATCACGCCTAGTCTCAGAAATAAGTTCATTTCTGAATTGTCGTGTACTAAATGCTCAGACTTGAAGTGTGTTGGTGACTGGAGCGTCTGTATGTTATGAATCATAAGAATCAAATGGTATAAAAAATATGCGCCACCTCGTTCGATAATCTTTGAATGAGGTGGCCTTCGTATTACAAGAACAAGTTGAAGCGGTTAATTGCTTTAGCCTTTTTAAGGCACTGAATTTGATTTGGGTGGAATTGCCCGCCTGATGAACAGAGCTGGGATCAGGCCTAGAACGGCTAAGCCTGTTGCAACGATGAAAGAATCATTGATGCCGTTTATAAAAGCCTGTTGAGAAGCAAGGCCATAAACCTCTTGTAAGGCAACAGCCTGACCTGTTTGGGCAGGGAGAGCCAAGCCTTGAACCAAAGATCCAAACTGGTCTAACATTGTCGGATTCGACGCTGTTATGACACTGGTATAAGTTGCTAGATGTACGCTCGTTCTTGTCGACATGATGGTAACCAACATAGCAGTTCCCAATGAACCAGCCACTTGACGCATGGTATTAAACATTGCCGTGCCATGACTGTTTAATTTTCTAGGCAGTTGATTGAGCCCTGCTGTCATGAGGGGCATCATAATTAAAGACACGCCTAACGAACGAATAGTATACATCATCAGGATATCACTATACATAGTATCCGCTGTCAGCTTAGTGAATTCCCAGGAGGCTGCAGCGGTAATCATTAGCCCAACAACGGCTAATACCCTTAATCCAATGCGATCAAAAATGGCACCGGCTATGGGCCCCATGATCCCCATAAGCAAAGCTCCGGGCAGTAGAAGAAAGCCGGACTGCAAAGGGGTGAAGCCGCGAATGTTCTGCAAATAGATAGGAAGTAACATCATAGCGGCGTACATTACCGTTGTGACAACGGCATTAATGATTATCGTTAATGAATAGATATTATATTTGTAGACTTTTAGCTCCAACAATGGCACGTCTACAGTTAATTCTCTACGCACAAAGAGAAGAATTGACAGTATCCCGACAGCCAAAAAGATGATGACTTCTGTACTTCCCCAGCCAATGTTACCGGCTTCACTTACTCCGTAAAGCAGGCTGCTTAATCCTATAGTAGAAAATATTGCTCCCCATAAATCGAATTTAGGAAAGGTTAGTTCCAGCACATCTTTCATCCATGCCACCGCTAAAATTAGATCTAGTATCCCTATAGGTACAAGACTCGAGAAAAGGAGTCGCCAGGAATAAGTTTGTACAACCCACCCACCAAGCGTCGGACCAATAGCGGGTGCGAATACCATGACGATACCCATAGTCCCCATAGCTTTGCCTCTTTGATGCGGGGGGAAAATACTGAGAAAAACATTGGTTAAGAGTGGCATTAAAATTCCTGCCCCTAACCCTTGTATGATCCTTCCAATCATGAAAACGGCAAAAGAAGGGGCAATGGAGCAGATCAAAGAACCAATCGTAAAGGAGCTCATGGCTACTAAGACGAGTTTGCGGCTTCCGAACGTTTCCATCAGAAAAGCTGTGATCGGAATAAAAACTCCGTTGACGAGCATGTAGCCAGTTACTATCCACTGAATAGTATTGGCAGAGACATTAAAATCTAACATCATGTGAGGAATAGCAACGTTATCCAGTGTTTGATTGAGAATTGAAACAAAAGCCCCCAGCATGAGAACAGTGAGAATTCGAAATTTGTTAAATTCCTCAGTGGTTGGACCAACACTTCTAGAGGGTGCTGTTAAAGACGAGTCGAGAAGAACTGGTTCATTCAATACAGGTTGTTTCTCGTTAGTCTTTGTATTTTTGTCAGGATCTCTCTTTTTTATCAGTGATAGATTAACAAAAATAAGTATAGCAAAACTAAGTAGAATGTATCCGAACGAAAACATATTCATTTACGCTACTCCCTTATGTGGATTTGGGCTGTAACACTCATACCAGGAATCAAATTCAACCCTTTATATCCATCAAGTGTGATGACTATTGGAACGACTTGAATTACTTTTGTAAAATTTGCGTTTGTATTTTGCTGTGGTAAGAGAGAAAACTGAGCAGCAGTTGTCAATCCGATTTGTGTTATTTTCCCAGTTAATGTTGTGCCGGGATAGGTATCGATGGACACATCGACTGCTTCGTTTTGTTTAATATTACTCATATCTGTTTCATTGATATTGGCACTGACCCATAAATTATCCATGTCATAAGCACGGGCCAAAGTTGTTCCGGCAGCTACAAAACTGTTTGGAATAACGTTTTGCTGGACAATCGTACCATTGGCGGGAGTTGTAATGTTCATGGTCATAGTGGTTGAAGGTGAAGTCGAAGTTGTTGTTGTTCCGGCCCCTACTAATTGAATCGTACCTAAACTTTGTCCTGCGCTTAATTTACTGCCAACATTAGCTTTCCAATCTGAAATCTTACCGGTTCCGAGGGCGTTGATGGTAATAAGTTGACCGTCAATCCTGGCATTATCTGTTGTGATATAGTGATACGATTGATTATAGTAATAATAAGCTGCAAAACCACCACCGATGAGAAGAAGCAAAACAACAGCATTGATTAAAATTAACCGACTATTATTCAAAGACTTAAACCTCCTCGACATTAATCTTTTTATTTCTACCTACAGAATCATAATTAGCTTTTGCTACATCGGAAAAACTATACAGAAGTCATGTGGTAATGATTATACTGCTTGTTTGGTATAATCTTTTGATCAAATAGGTAATTTATAACTAGCGTTATATCGCTGTGTTAAGGTGGAGGTGTTAATAATTAATGAAGAAAATATATGTAGCCTATGATAGTGAAAATGGTCATACAGAACTCTTGGCTAAAGCAATTGCCGAAGGAGCTCGCAATATCGAACAAACACAAGTGCAGCTTAACCATATTCGGGATAGCAATCCAAATGACTTGGTTGATATGGATGCAATTATCTGGGGATGTCCAGGATATTTCGGAACCATTAGTGCAAACCTCAAAAAATGGATAGATGATTTAGGTGTCCTCTGGGCTGAGGGTAAATTGATTAATAAAGTTGGAGCTGTATTCTGTACGACTGCGACAGTCCATGGAGGAGTTGAGTTAACGCTACTTAACCTAATGACTCCCATGTTACACCAAGGGATGATCATAGTTGGTTTACCGGGAAATATTCCAGAGAACGCACCTTATGGTTCTTTCTACGGAGTAGGAATAACCTGTCCAATAGAGAGCTCACCGGATGATCCGCCCAATATGCCTTCCGAGACTGACCTGGCCCTAGGCAAGGCATTAGGTAAACGAGTGGCAGAAACTATTCAAAAATTGCACTGAATCTTTAAAAAATCTCTATTAGAAATTTGGAGGAGACAATTCAATGGTTTCTTTAATTGTATTTGGCGTTATTGCCTTGATCGTAATCGTATTTCTCCTCAGTTTTAATGTTAAGATAATGTCTAAACCTGAAAAAACGGCGCTTCCAAAAAACAAGCCAAGTGAAATGTCTGTAATAAACAATCCCTCTGTTACAGAAGCAGAAGTGTTGGAGAACAAACAACTTTTGAATAGCACTAACGAAAGTGACAAGAGGGTACCCCAAATGTCAGATGAGCAATACAGACGAGCCTTGCGACAATTTCAGGCAAGTCAAAGAGAAGGGCTTATTACAACTCCCAAAAATAGGCTAAATGACACTGCCTATCGTTCCGCCATTCGCTCAATAAAAAATCAGGCTAAGAGGGATTAACAATCAGGCAATGACTATGAACGTAATATTTGGTCCTAATGCTCATAGCTAAATGTGTGGTCAACTACTAAGGAGCTCATGAATTCTCAATTTCTGTAGATTCCTTAAAAAATAGATTTAATACCAACATTCTCAAACCCACTCTTTTTGGAGTGGGTTTTCGCTGTCTATTTGGTTATGTATTATTGGTTAGATATTAAGTGCTTTTTGGAAAAGCGTTGTGCTCGCGCACTTTGAGTTAAAGCGATCAGAAAGCGAAATAAGACAAATGCGTATATGGAAAGTAATGGCAATTTACTTAATAGCGGAATATCTTATATTGTACAATGAATTACTTTCGTGGAAGGAGGAGTGCGTTATGGCATTTGGCGCAGGAGTTGTTGACGGTGTTGGATGTGGACCAAATTTTTTACCGGGTATTGCGGTCGTCGTTGTGATTATTCTTCTGTTAATTGCAATGGGTATTGTGTTCTAAAGAGTTTTTTGCTTTAAGGTATCAGATTTCACCAAGTAATATTTCACCAAACTGTCATAGTTAGATTAGATGTTTTAGCCCGTGCTCTTGGTCACTAGATTGGTAGTAAGAAACAGAATAAGAATATAGGCTTCTGCATTGAAATTATCTCAAAATAAGAATAGGAGGAAATATTATGTACGGACAAGGAGTAGGTCATTTTCCAAACATTTCGCCGGTTGGTGCTCCGCCACACATTGGACCTATCGTAAAGTGTTGTCCACCGCTTGTACCGGCTTGCCCACCTGCTGCCCCATGCTTAGGGGTTGGCATTATTGCTATTGCAATCCTTATTTTAATTGCCCTAGGCGTTATATTTTAATATATTAATAAAAGAGTAGCTGAAATTTCACTTAAAATCCTGGCTAGTTATTTCATGAGATAAAAGCCTTCTATTGATTGGATTAATTAATAGAAGGCTTAAGTTTTCTTTATGTAAATTTATAAGTGGATGCTTGTTTCAAAGGCGACTAAAGATTGGACGAATATAATACTGGAGCATGAAAATTCCATATAATTGACAAAATAAATATGGACGTTCACTTTCACAGAAAGGAAGTTGTCGAATGAAAGCTATAACATTCCAAGGTGTTAAAAATGTTGAGGTTAAAAATGTAGAAGATCCTAAAATTGTAAAAAATGATGACATAATAGTTAAAGTAACTTCCACTACCATTTGCGGTTCGGATTTACACCTAATACGCGGAAGAATGCCTAAAATGCCTAAGGGGTTTATTATTGGACATGAAGCTATGGGGATTGTCGAGGAGATTGGCAAAGAAGTTAATAAGGTTAAGAAAGGCGATCGAGTGGTTGTCCCTTTTCCAATTGCATGTGGTCACTGTTGGTATTGTAATCATGATTTATGGAGTCAATGTGACAATTCAAATGAGCATGGTGAAGTAGGCGGAATTTACGGATATAGTGAACTTTTTGGTGGATATGATGGTGGTCAGGCCGAATACCTGAGGGTACCGTACGCTAATATAGGACCTAGAATAATTCCTGAAGAGCTTACAGACGAACAGGCGCTTTTTTTAACCGATATCCTTCCAACTTCTTATTGGGGAGTAGAAAATGGTGGTGTAAAGAGCGGTGACATTGTGGTGGTATTAGGTTGTGGTCCAGTTGGGCTACTGGCGCAAAAATGGGCTGCCTATATGGGCGCAAGTAGAATCATCGCAGTAGATAATATTGATTACAGGATTGCACATGCCCAGACGTTCAATAAAGTGGAAGTGTTAAATTTCAAGGATTATGATAATACCGGAGAATATATTAAAGAGATAACTCAGGGTGGTGCAGACGTTGTCATCGATTGTGTTGGGATGGATGGTGAAATGTCCACAATGGAAAAAGTTGAGACTGCATTAAAGTTGCAGGGGGGCTCTAAGTCTGCGATTGAGATTGCCTCGCAGGCGGTACGTAAAGGTGGAACAGTATCCGTAGTGGGTGTTTATGGCTCGAGATATAACAATTTTCCGTTTGGGGACTTTTTTTCTAGAAACATTACTTTGAAAATGGGCCAGTGTCCTGCACATTCGTATATAGACCGTATTCTAGATTTATTAAAAGAAAATAAGTTTGATGCTACGGACATTATCACGCATAGAATGTCACTCGCTGACGGAAAGAAGGCTTATGAACTATTTGACCAGAAGCTTGATAATTGTATAAAAGTTGTTTTGAAGCCGTAGCACACCAGAAGCCCTCAAGTCGAATTTGTAGTTGATAAAATGTTAACTAACGCGATAAAAGAAAGGGAGTAACAAATGACAAATCAGGACTTACCGAAAAGCATTCATGACATGCCAGGGTTAATTCCTCTCCAATTGATGCCCGAGAATATGGAATCGCCAATTAATACTCTGCTATCGTGGATTACTCCGAATGAACTATTTTTTACTCGAAACCATCTAGCCTATCCTACTATACAGCTTGAATCCTGGGGCTTGATCTTAGGCGGGGAAGTTGAAAACCCCATAAACCTTACCTATGATCAACTGAAGCAAATGCCTCAGGTGGACAGATTTGTAACGATTGAATGCTCAGGTAATAAACGAGCTTTGATGGAACCTCCAACACCTGGGGAACAATGGCAGATTGGAGCAGTCGGCAACGCGAAATGGACAGGAGTCCCTTTGGCCTATATTCTTGACCAGACTAAAGTTAAGGAAACAGCTAGGGAACTAATTTTCACGGGAGTCGATTCGGGTATTCGTCCGGATATGGATTCTGTTGTGAACTTTGAGCGAAGTTTACCTCTAGATAAAACCTTAATGGCAGAATGCATTTTAGCACTAAAAATGAATGACGAACCGATTCCCCATAAACACGGCTTTCCTCTACGCTTAATAGTTCCGGGTTGGTACGGTATGGCTCATGTAAAATGGGTTTCACAAATTACAGCGACAGCTACCCCCTTTAAAGGTCCGTTCCAAGCAATTGACTATCTCTATATAACCAATGACGGAGATTATCTTAATGCTGCACCGGTTACTGAAATGAAAGTAAATTCAATTATAACTTGGCCATCTCAAGAGGAAAAACTCCACCTGGGTTCACATACAATTCGTGGTCTGGCATGGACCGGAAAAGGTACAATAAGTGGAGTAGAGGTGAGTATAGACAATGGTATGACCTGGAATGTCGCTCGGTTGACCAGTCCTGAA
>NZ_AGAF01000225.1 GCF_000224515.1 Desulfosporosinus sp. OT
GTAAGATGATAAGTAGTTGGAGCGCGTACAACCCAAAAATTGATGAGGTGGCCATGAAATATTTACCTAAACTTTTTTTACTTATCTACACAATTGCTTTATTCGTTATCAATGGCAAGGTACCTTATATAACAGTACTGGTTATCATCCTGATAATAGGGGTTAATGTATTTAAAGAAAGATTCTATGATACTGTGGATATCAAGATTGCTTCATTCATCCTTATTTATGTAGGTATCTGGATTGACCGGAATTTTACCTTCCTGCTCTGTATCCCTTTGTTTGATTTCACCTATAAAAAGCCCTATATTGGCGTATTATTGGTGTTTCTATTGGGTATATATTTCACCCTGGAATCCAGTCTTCCCTCACTGATTCTGATCATGGGGCTATGTGGAATTCTGGCCTTTGTAATGGAAAAAGCAGAAGTAAAGGAATCTGAATACAAGAGTAGATTTGATGAGGAAAGACGCTTAAGGTACGAGTTGGAGCTGACAAGAGTTAAGCTGCTTAACTCTTCAAAGGATATTGTTCATCTTACCGAGGTCAGTGAAAGAAATCGGATCGCTAGGGAAATCCATGACAATGTTGGTCATGGCATTGCCGGAATACTTATCCAACTACAGGCAGCCAATAAGCTTTTTAATAGGGATGAGAAAAAATCTCAAGAAATACTGAAAAAATCCATTGAGAACCTTTCGGCAGCTTTGACACTGCTGAGAGATACAGTGCACAATATAAAGCCCAAGGAAACCCTGGGCGAGGAATATTTTAAAAGCGTTATTAATAACTTTGGTTTTTGCCCAGTTGATCTTAAGTTTTATGGAGATTTCGGTCTCCTTGCTTCAAGTCAACTGGAGATTTTAGGGTCTATTTTTAAAGAGGCTCTTACCAACGCTGCCAAGCACTCCAAGGCAACCATGGTAAACATAACAATTAATATAAATGAAAAATACACAAGGTTATATATAAAAGATAATGGATTAGGTTGTGCTAAATTAAAAGAAGGTTTAGGGATAAGCGGTATGAAAGAAAGAGTCCTGAACATGGGGGGGACTATATCAATAAGTTCGAATGATGGCTTCTTGATAGTTTGTCTTTTACCAATGGTTACTCAGGAAGGATGTGGGTTGTTTGAAAGTCCTTATAGTGGATGATGATGCTTTAATCAGGGAAGGACTGAAGATCCTCTTGGAGATTGAAGCTGATTTCCAGGTTGTAGGTACTGCAAGCAACGGTCAGGAAGCTTTGGAAATGTGCCGGAAGGAAAAACCGGAGCTTGTGCTTATGGATATAAGGATGCCTATTATGGATGGGGTGTTGGGTACCAAGCTGATTAAAAGTCATTTCCAGGAGATAAAAGTCGTGATTCTTACGACCTTTAAGGACGACGAATACATAAAAGAGGCGTTAAAAAGCGGAGCGGAAGGGTATATTCTTAAAAATCAACCCGCTGATAGTATTATTGAGAGTTTGCGAGCTGTTGGCAAAGGCAATATCGTTTTAGAGCGAGAAGTAGCCAATGCCCTTTCTTCCATGCTCAAGGAAGGTAAAAAGGGGGCTCCCGAAAATCTTGATATTTCACAACGTGAACTTGGAATATTGAAACTGGTGGGAGAAGGTCTATCAAACAAGGAAATTGCAGAAAAGCTTTACTTAAGTGAAGGTACTACGAGAAATTATGTGACAGGCTTACTGGAAAAACTGGGATTCAGAGACAGAACCCAACTGGCCATTTTTTATATTAGAAATTATGAATAAATAGCTCTTTGTATGTTCCATGGCGACCTCCTTTTGTTGCAAAATCGGCAAAGGGAGGGTATTGTTTACTGACTCGTACCCCTTGTCCCTTTTAAAAACGCTATAAAAGACTGGGAAGCCAGAGAAACCGGAATATTCTTTTTCAGCGCAATGCCTATTGTACGCTCTGGTATGGCAGGAGAGATCGGAATTTCCTTCAGTATACCTAGAGCTAGTTCCTCAGTAACAAAACTTTTGATCACCGAGGCAATCCCCAACCCGATTTTTGCAAATTCAATTAAGATATCCATACTGCTGATCTCTATTTCTGGTGTAAAGCTGAGATGATTGGTCTTAAAATAGTCGTCGATATGGATCCGTGACAGATTCTCGGCTTCCATCATGAGGAGTGGGTAACTTACAAGTTTCTTAAGGGGGAGAGCACAATCCGGGATGTCATACTTACTGCCTGCCACAAAGATGTCCTGAATGGTCATCAACTCGACATATTCGAGGTCTCCCTTGTCCATGGGAATGCTGATAATGCCAAAATCAAGCTGCCCTTGCTCCAAAAGCTTCAAGGTATCTGGTGAAGGTCGGTTGATGATTTGAATGTGTATGCCCGGGTACTGATAATGAAAGGCCTCCAGATGAGGTAAAAAGAAGTATCTGCAAAGCGTATTGCTTATGCCCACTTTGACAATGCCCTCGGTCCTCTTTTTTAGTTTTTCAAGCATCATCTCTCCATTGTGCAGGGTTTCAAAGGCACTTTTTACATAATCATAGAGAATCCGCCCCTCTGTTGTGAGGGTGACACCCTTAGAATTTCTGATGAAAAGGGTACAACCAGTCAAGGCTTCCAGCTTTTTAATAGATTTGCTGATGGCTGGCTGACTAATATAAAGCCTTTCTGCGGCTTCAGAAAGACTCCGGCACATAGCAGTGAAATAGAAAACCTTATAAAGCTCAGTATGCAACATGGTATAACCTCCAGTTATGAGTTATATGAAAAACCGGCATTTTAATTATAACAAAAAATGGAGTAGGATGAAATAAATGAAAAGGAGGATTGCCTATGAACGCGATTGAAAAAATCATTGCTGCCCATGCAGGTCTCAAAACCGTTAAACCGGGACAGATCGTTGATGTGAACCTTGATTATGTGATGGCCAATGACGCTACAACCACTCTATCGATTGATGTATTCCAAAAAGAATTGAAAGGCGAACGGGTTTTTGATCGGGAAAAAGTGGTCTTGGTTATGGATCATTATACTCCTTGCTGTTCTGTTGATGCAGCGGAAACCCACAAAAAAATGCGGCAGTTTGGGAGAGATCAGGAGTTGAGCTACATTTACGACGGTGTGGGGGTATGCCATCAGCTAATGTTGGAGCATCATGCCAAACCGGGCGATTTTATCATTGGTGCCGATTCCCATACCTGTACCTATGGTGCCATTGGTGCCCTGTCCACCGGGATGGGATCAACGGATGTGGCGGTTGCTTGGATGGAGGGTAAGGTCTGGATCAAGGTGCCTTTTGCCATCAAGATCCGTGTCAGCGGAAAATGGCCCAAGGGTGTCTACTCCAAGGATCTCGCCCTAAAGGTGATCGGTGACCTGACTGCCAAGGGTGCTACCTATAAGGCCTTGGTTTTTGAAGGCGAGGCCATTAGAGATATGACGGTTTCTGAGCGGGTGACCCTTTGCAACATGGGCATAGAAGCAGGAGCAAAATTTGCCTATATGCAACCTGATGAAAAAGTGAAAACCTTCATGAAGGATATGGGAAGAGAGTATGATCCGGTAATTGAGGACGATGACGATGCTTCATATGAATGGATATTAACTTACGATGTAGAAAACTTGGAACCTCAGATCGCCTACCCCAATAGCGTGGATCAAGTCAAATCCTTGTCCGACTTTGAAGGTCTTGAGATTGATGAAGTGTTTCTAGGTGCCTGTACCAATGGTCGGTTTGAGGATCTTGAAATAGCGGCGGCTATTCTGAAGGGGAAAAAGATCTCCGACAAGGTGCGGATGCTGGTTACACCGGTCAGCAACGCGGTATACATGAAGGCCATGGAACGAGGTCTGATCGGGACTTTTATTGAAAGCGGCGCTATGGTATCCCCTCCTGGTTGCAGCGCCTGCTTTGGCGGTACTATTGGACTTATTGGGCCTGGTGAGCGTCTCCTTACAACGGCCAATCGGAATTTCAAGGGCCGCGTGGGTAGTCCAGATGGAGAAATCTATCTTGCAAGCCCAGCAACGGCTGCAGCTTCTGCACTCTATGGAAAAATTACCGATCCAAGGAAGGTGATATAAGATGATCAAAGCTAAAACGATCAAATTTGGAGATAATGTGGATACCGATCAGATCATTCCTGCACAATACCTGAGTCTGTCTACAATCCAGCAAATAGCTCCCCATACCTTTGAATTCCATGGAAACTTTGCGAACGATTTTAAACCGGGGGATATTATTTGCGGCAATGATAACTTTGGTTGCGGATCTTCAAGGGAGCAGGCTCCTGCCGTTCTACAGGAAAGAGGGGTCAGTGCGGTCATTGCCAGAAGCTTTGCCAGAATTTTTTATCGCAACGCCATCAATATTGGCCTACTGTTGGTGGAATGCGAAAAAGCAGATGAAATCAGACATGGTGATGTATTAGAGATCGACCCTCAGAAGGGGGTCATAAGAAATATTACAACCGACTGTAACCTCGAAATCACGCCTTTGCCACCATTCATGCAAGAAATATTGAATTGTGGTGGGATCGTAAAGTATATTGATAATAGGAGGGGACAATATGACGGATTGGAGTGCAAATCAATATCTGAAATTTAAAAATGAGCGGACACAACCTGAAGAAATGAAGGCATTATTTGAACAGGATGTTTTTAAACGGCGTCATTCAAAGCTACCCCCAACAGAAAAATGGTGATGTTCTATTCCGATTCCCACGCTTGTTTCTGATGGCGCGTCCTATATAAATGCGGAGTGATTTGTGCAGGAGGTCGTTTGGATAAGTGAAGTGCGAATACGAAAAGTCATATTTTTTCGATCATTTCAACGCGGGATGGAATTGTCGTAATGAAGGAGTAGATACAATGGTTTATTAGAATATCTAATTCAAACGAGGCTGAAAGCGATTTGCTTTCAGCCTCGTTTGTGATGCCCTTACAAGTCTAATGAGTTCATTTTAACTAAGGAACTCAACACAATGTTATTTTTGGATCTAATGTTTTTAAATGAAAAGCTTATATTAATCTTAAGCAAACATTCAGTTTAACATCAGCTGTGTTTCAGACTTGTATTGCATAATGATATTGTCATGAAGACAAAGAAATTCTAACAAATAATCAACTAAAGTTGAACGAAGGTTTTATAAATGAAAATAATTAAGGAGGGAATTTTAGTTGAAAAATAAGATAAAGTTCTCAAAGGAAACCTTTGGAATATCACTAATCTTAATGTTATCTGCAATATTAAATTTTGTTAATTTAGGAATAGAGGGTTATGCAAACACTTATTACGCCGCTGGTGTAAAAAGTATGACGATGAGTTGGAAGAATTTCTTTTTTGTATCCTTTGATCCGACAAGCTTTGTATCGATTGATAAGCCACCCTTAGGTTTTTGGATTCAGGCTCTATCTGCTAAACTATTTGGTTTTAGTGGCTGGAGTATACTTCTGCCGGAGGCTCTTGCTGGCGTGATCTCGGTCGCAGTAATCTATTATATTGTTAAAAGATCCTTTGGGAGTACAGCAGGGCTCATTTCAGCCTTATGCCTAGCAGTAACCCCGGTGTTTGTTGCCGTAAGCAGAAACAATACGTGTGATAACTTGCTTGTTTTAACGCTCCTCTTAGCTAGCTGGGCACTTTCGATTGCTGCCGAAAAAGGAAAACTGAAATATCTTCTCATAAGTTTAGCTGTCGTGGGAATTGGTTTCAATATTAAAATGCTTCAAGCGTATATGGTAATTCCAGCGATCTATATAAGTTATCTCTTTTCTACCGCAGTTTCCATGAAAAAGCGATTAACCCATCTTATTATGGGCACGGTTGTGCTTCTGGTTGTTTCGTTCTCTTGGGCCATAGTGGTAGATCTGATACCTGCAGCAAGTAGGCCCTATGTAGGGAGTAGTACCAATAACTCAGAGATCGAACTGATAATTGGTCATAATGGATTGGAACGGCTTGGAATTGGAAGCAGCTCAACTACTACTCTACCTACAGGTGAAAACAACTTTGGCTCAGGAATGGAAGGGGGTACTCCTCCGACAGGATCAAGACAACAAATGGAAGGAGGTGCAACACCGACAGGATCTGGTCAAGGAGGGCAGGCTCCAGGAGGAACAGCGAACGGTGGTGGTAGTAGTAGCATGGGAGGTAGTGAACCGTCCAGCATCACGAGGTTATTTTTCAATAATAGCTTATCAGATCAAATAATTTGGTTATTTCCCCTTGCAATATTTGGTTTCATTGCCGCCGCAATCAAAGAAAAACTGAAAATCGCTTTGGATAACCGAAGAAAATCCGATCTAATCCTGTGGTCAATGTGGTTAGTACCTGCATTTGTCTACTTTAGCTTTACAACAGGTCTGTTTCATCCCTATTATCTGACGATGCTTGCGCCACCCATAGCTGCGTTAGTTGGAATCGGTGTTGTTGCAATGTGGGAACTTTATAAAGAGGGTGGATGGAAGTCTTGGATTTTACCAGGAGCGCTGATTGTCGATGGCTTAGTTCAGCTCTTGATCCTTTCCTACTATTACGAGACCTCAAGTATCGCCAAGATATTAATGATCATACTGTCACTCCTGTGCTTTATTTCTTCAATCCTGCTTATTATTGTGAACTTGAAGAAAAATGGGAATACCAAGTTAAAGAAAATCCTGGTGGTTACGGCTCTAATTGGGCTCTTGATAACTCCGACAGTCTGGTCCGCTACGACCATGTTTTACACGATGTCTGGAACCTTCCCATCGGCTGGGTTATCGTTAATTTCGAGTGCCTCAAAGGGAAATTCAAATACAACGACTTCAACTAGTAATTCAAAGTTAATCGAATTCTTAACGAGCCATAAAACAACTGAAAAATATATCCTTGTAACTTCATCTACAAGTGGTGATGCAGCAGATATAATTATTAAAACGGGTGAATCTGTCATGACTTGGGGCTTTTTTGGAACGGATAACGCCATTACACTAGCACAGTTTCAAGAACTCGTTAGTAAGGGTGAAGTAAGATATGTAATGGTAGGAGGCCAAGGTGGTGGCTCGAGTAACGATATTATGACTTGGGCGGCAAAAGTTGGTACTATCGTTCCAGAGAGTGAATGGAAGGATGCAACTGATACGACTAAAACAACTGATACGGCTTCCACAGCTATTAGTAATGAAAAATCTACCGATGCAAAAAGTGAACAAGTAGGTGGATTTGGCGGCGAAAATTCAGGGCAGTTATATGACTTAAAAGCATATGCTGACTCCATAGCCCAAAAGTAATGACTAGCTACTATTAATATGCATTACCTTATTCTAAAGAGGCTGAAAGCAACTATTTCAGCCTCTTTCAAGGTCCTACCTAGTTAGTCAAATGTGCTTAGCTGAGTTTTAAGTAAACTCTCAGCTAAGCATCAGCTGTATTTCAGATTTTTATTGCATAATGATCTTGTCGTACAAAACAGTACAGTAAATTAGAAGGGTTATAAGGATCAACGGATCTTAAGACAAGTTCTCAAGAAACAACTAGGCAAGAAACAGCCGATAAGGGCAGCGGTATGAAATAAACATCCCTAGCAGTAACGTCTTTGCCACCAATGACTAGCTGCTAGGGTTTAATGAATTATTATTAGCCCATTATTTCCATTTACCGTTACATTTTGTCCATTTTTGCGTTTTTCACATTCAACACCGCAGGAATATTATATTCTCTGGCAACGATTACGCCATGACTTAACGTCAATGAAACGTCGTATAAATCAAGTGGCTCCCAAGGCTGGCCTGCGCGAAGCGGTTCGCTCTGAATACGTGTGTGATCGTTGGGTTGCTCGCAAGTTTGCTCTTCGCGCTGGGCAATTGACAGGTTTAGGAGATGACATTTTCTTTCTCACAATCGAAGAGGTCTTGGATGTTCTGTCGGGAGATGAGACGGCCCTACAATTGATCACTGCCAGGAAAGACATCCACAGCAGGTATTCGCCTTTGCCCGCCTATCCATCGATTATATGCGGTCGTTTTGATCCGTTCCAATGGGCGGCTGATCCCGAGCGACGCCATGACATCTACTTTGCTTCAGGCTTCACCTCCGCTGCTATGTCTGATTCCAGTGAATTAAACGATAATCTGATAACTGGTTCCGCGGGTCTGCGGGTCGATTCGAGGGAGTGGTTCGTCGCTTAGACACTCCAGAGGAAGGAGATCAATTGCAAAAAGGGGAGATCCTAGTTACCTCCCAAACAGACATCGCTTGGACACCTCTCTTTCCTCGGGCGGGTGCAATTGTCACTGATGTGGGGGCACCGCTTTCGCATGCTGCTATCGTTGCTCGTGAGTTGGGCATTCCTGGAGTGGTAGGCTGTGGCAACGCGACAAGGCGTTTGAAGACCGGTGAATGCGTATTGGTCGACGGCGGGCAAGGTACCTTTAAGGATGACGAATACATAAAAGAAGCGTTAAAAAGCGGAGCGGAAGGGCCCCCCAGATACCCTGCCGACATGGCAAAACCAAAAACTCCGCCAGTAAGAGAATCCGGTGTGATTTTCTTAATAAGGGTATTAACAGAAGGATTTAGCCCTGCTATTGCTAATCCTAATAAAAAGCGAAGACCCATTAGTTGCCATGAATTTTTGACAAAGGCTTGAGGTATATAAATGATTCCGGCAACGAAAAGAGCAGCTAATATCACATTCGCCAGAAATGATTTTGGAACAACTCTGCTCAATATTCGTATCGTTTTAAAGTATAACCAAACAATGGGGGCGGTTAACAATGAATGAAGAACACGCATTCAATTCGACTTGGTTTGGAGGTTAGCGATGGCATAAAGCTAACACACTATATAATCCCGGCATATACTAGGATGAATAAGACAATAAGGGGTAATAGAAAGTGGAAGCTAACAACAAAAATAGTCAACTATTTAATACAAAGGAATACGGCTTCTCTTTTTATAGTTATCCAAAATATAACCCATACTTTGGTAATGATATTTCAGCCACCAAAACTGACAACCCTACTATGCAAAGAGAAGAAATTTGGGATAAAAATTACCCCTATAGAACAAAGGATGCTTCGGATGGATCTTCTCGCAACATTATGCTGCTTACCCCTGCTATCTTTGGAGGGCTCGGAGCATTTATGGTAAGCTTTCTTTTAAGGCGGCGTATGCCGAGAGAGAATAGGGTTGATGAGGAAGTATCTGGACAATACCTGGAGACGCATCCTAGGGGGTTCTATAAACTAGAGTTGTTTCTTAATGTTTTATCTATCATTGCTCTTGCAGGCTGCACAGCTTATGTTTACGAAGAAATAAAAGGAGACGGAGGAATAAGAAGGTTTGCTGCTGTTGTACCGACAGTGATAATCATCATTTTCCTTTTTGCTTCTGAACATTTCCTTCTCTATACAGTTTGTCCGGGATGTTATGAAGGAGTTGCGGGTAATTCAGCAGTAGGCGATTTTCTGAATCTAGTTGCCTTAAGTGTTGGGGCGATCTCAGTCGGAGAAAGTTACGGTATAACAGCAAAAACAACAGGGACAAAAGTTCTTTTAGCTCAAGAAAGTCTCTTTAATCTTTTCGTTTTAGCGCTCCTGATAAGCTTCATTGTGTAGTGAAATTTACTTTTAAAATTATAAAGAGCGATAGGGGCTATATCAGTTTTGTCAAAAGATCAGTATATGCTGTCTCAAACGATAGCAGATGTTGGGAAAGACAAGTATTCAACGGTGAAAAGAACGTTAAGGAATTAGACGCTGATAATATCCTTCCAACTCCGGCACAACCCGAACGGGTCGAATATAAAGACGATGGTCAACCGATACCCGACGATGGTTATTGGCATACGGTACGGGAACAAACACATACACCGATAAAGACGGCGTGGTTCATTCAGTAGACACGACCGTCGAAGGAATTGCTTAAGTATACACAAAGCGAAAGGAGCTTCGGTCACAAATCGACCGGGGCGTCTTTTTGCCTATTACTACCTCAACCCGAAGATGGGCGCCAAGGTTCGAAAGTCTAATTCGATAAAGTACACTTGCCCGGAGTGCGGCACGATCGTCCGGGCGACCAGGAATTGAATATTGAATGTGGTGATTGCAAGGTTGCATTCGTAGCGGCATAAGGCTACGTCCGTAGTAGCGACGCTTAATCAAAACCTTAATATATCTTTTGTTTTTTTGCCAATTGAAATACAAATATCCAAATCCATACGAAAACAGGTATCTCAATGATGATGTTCTTGACTTTTTGGTATTTGATCGGATTAGGGTTAAGGACTACTTTAATAAACCATTTGTTTATTCTAATCATACAACACCAATCACAGTAAGTCTAAGTGCATATTTAATCATGATTGTTTCATAAGAGCGAAAATTAAGATAGACCTAACGTAATTTCATTGTTAGATTTCTGAGGGTATTGTTCTTATGGATAGGGCACCGTGGTCACGGTAATAAGACTATATAAATATATAGTTCTTTTACGGGTGACAGGGCACGTGGAGACGATAATAGGGGGGCTATATCTGTAACAGTAAAAGATATCAAAGGTTTTCCAACCATATTATGGGTAGAAGGTGACAAGGTCGAGCCAATTTCTTATATAGATTTTCTGGATAAACCCTGTGCGAGCTGGCAGAGACATACTCTACAGTTCCCCGAATATCGAGCTTAGCTAGTTTGTGCGGCTCAAATTCACAAATTAAGAAGAGGCTTATCACGCTTAGTAATAGAAAACATCAATCGGCCTCGGTTGAATGGTCATTGGTAGGTGGTTTGATGATAGCATTAATTGGCTTCGCGACTTTTGCCAGTGCTCAAGTGAATACAAACCCCGTTTTAGAAGACGGTCAAAAGATCAAGATATCTCAAGGGAACAATGGGGGACAAGCCGTTGGAGCTGCTAAAGGGATTGTCGATAATAGCTCGGGAATCATGGTCGAAGATATCACAGGACCT
>NZ_AGAF01000224.1 GCF_000224515.1 Desulfosporosinus sp. OT
TAGTGGAATTGCTGAGCCCAAGACTCAAGCGGGAGTGGAATCATGAATAACGGGAGGATTATTGTTCGGGTAAATCATCATTTTTCAGAGAAATAACTAAAGGGGGGAATCTTAGATGATGTTTGGTTTGATTCTATTGCTCATCGTTGCTTATTGCATGTTTAATTCGTCAAGTTCTGGACGGTCCTGCTGCATGAACCATCAGCCGCAGGGGGATAATTCACTGAATTTGTTGAATGAACGATACGCGCGCGGTGAGATTAATAGAGAGGAATATCTCGAACGGAAACAAGAATTATCCGGGCGAAAATAGCCAATATCCATTAAAAAAGATAGCTTACGGTTGGAGGCAAATCTAGGGCTTGTTTGAAGAAACTAGTTTGAAAGGAGAATTTTAAATGATAGGTGGTTGGGGTAATATGATGGGTGGATGGGGTAATGGCGGTTATGGATACAGTGGTTTTAGGTGGATGGGTATGGGAATGTTCATACCGCTTATCTTAGGGATCGGGATTATTATATTAGGTATTTATGTATTTCGTCGCAACGCTGCGCAGCTTCATACAGGGGCACGAGCTAATCAGAGTGGTTTAGATATCCTCAGAGAACGCTATGCGCGTGGTGAGATAGATTCAGCCGAATATCATAGCCGGAAACAGGATCTAGAGGGGAAATAGGTAGATTGATTACCAAGGAGATTGGAGTAACTTCAGTCTCTTTTCTTATGATTGATCGGCTAAACGTACTAGGATTACATAATAGGATTCATATTAGAAATAATATCAAAAAACCGATGTTTGGAGTGGTGATAAATGGATACGAGGCTAAGAGACCTCCTTGAACAAAAGAAAGCATCTATTTTGAGTAGGTGGTTTGAGGCTATTATCGAGACTTATCCTACTGATACCTCTGGTTTCTTGAAAAAGCAGAAGGATCGGTTTGCTAATCCAGTTGGACATACTGTTTCCCTGGGGATAGAGAGTATGCTGGAAGCTCTTATGGAAGGGAAAGAGCTTAATGAGGAGTTACCATTTCTCGATGACATAATCAAAGTAAGGGCAGTTC
>NZ_AGAF01000223.1 GCF_000224515.1 Desulfosporosinus sp. OT
CTAATCTAGTAAATTCGTGAAACAGTAGTTTCAGTGCTTCTGGACGAATTTTGTCTCTCTGTTGGACAAATGCTGAAGCGGTTGCGGTCTCTGACGAATAGCCCAGCCAATCATATAATTCTTTTGAAAGGCTATTGCCTCCCATGCCCACAAGCATAAGCAGCATAGTATGCAGCGATAATTTGCGTTCGCGTGAAAAGTCTTGCCCTGGTCGTTTCACGCAAGCCGGTAAATCTGCTGTGATTGAGCGTATTGCTTGGTGGAGCGCAGTTCGTACCTGCTCTGGATATGCTTTCTTTTTCATTTTAGAAGGCCTCCTTAAAAATGTCCTCATTTTCAAGGCGAAGCCTTCGATTTTTAATTTAATTGTCAAGTGTTTTTTTACAATTGATAAATTTGATATGTCCACCTGTATGTAAAAGAAAAACACAACCATCTTAATCTGGATGGTTGTGTTTTTCAGGCCTTAACTTAATGACATTG
>NZ_AGAF01000222.1 GCF_000224515.1 Desulfosporosinus sp. OT
GTGGTAGACAGTTTAAATAATAAAACTGTTTATAACAAGGAGGAGCTTTTTTATGTCCCACAAAGCTAAAATATCAGGTCCTGAAAGGATAGTTGCGATTGAAAAATATCTTCGTGGGGAAGATTCACTTAATCATTTAGCCACCCTACTAGGTGTTTCCTATACAGCTATCAAACAATGGCTTCAAACTTTTCAATCGTTAGGGCCAAATGGCCTGCTTAATACATCCAAAAATACTGCTTATCCCACAGGATTGAAAACTACAGCTGTCAAGGATTACCTGGCTGGTGGCGGTTCTCACATGGAAATATGTAAAAAATATGGTATTAAGTCAACTCGCCAGTTGCGCAACTGGATTTTGAAATATAATGGTCATGAGAAGTTGAAAACTTCTGGAACAGGAGGAACGACAATCATGACTAAAGGACGAGCAACTACCTACGATGAAAGAGTTGAAATAGTCAAATACTGTATTGAACATCAAAACGACTATGCCGAAACAGCATCTAAATTTCAGGTTTCCTATCAACAAGTTTATTTCTGGACAAATAAATACTTAAAATATGGTGTGGGCAAACTTCAAGACAGACGTGGGAAAAGAAAATCTGAGGATGAGATGTCCGAAGTAGAGAAACTAAGGGCACAGAACAAGCTACTAGAGGCTGAGAACAGAAGAAAGCAGATGGAAATAGATTTACTAAAAAAGCTGGACGAGATAGAAAGGAGACGGTTCTAAGCCAGGTAAAATATGAAACGATATATCTAGCGATACGTGATCTGAATAAAACAGAATTATATCCTATCAGTGAACTTTGTGAAATTATTGGGCTACAACGTTCTTCGTATTATAAATGGCTAAACAGGAAAGAAAGCGATAACGAGAAATTTAACAGGGAACTGCTTTCAAAGATAAAGGATGCCTACGAAGAACGGAATGGAATCCTTGGATACCGCCAGATGACAATAAAACTTAACCGGGAACATAATCTTAATGTTAATCGTAAACGGATCTACAGACTTATGCATATCTTAAATCTCAAATCCGTATGCCGCAGGAAGCGAAAAAATTATATCAAATCAACGCCTGAAATTACGGCAGGAAATATCTTAAATAGAGAATTTGAATCCAATGAATTCGGTACAAAATGGCTTACTGACGTTACTGAAATGAAGTATGGCATTCAAAGCAAGGCCTATCTTAGTGCAATCCTTGATTTGGCAGATAAAAGTATTGTTTCTTTTGTGGTTGGGCATTCCAACAACAATAAACTTGTTTTTAGAACATTTGATATAGCACACAAGACATACCTAGCTGCTAAACCAATCTTTCATAGCGATCGTGGCTTCCAATATACAAATAAGCAATTTAAGAAAAAACTGGACGATGCAGGAATGACACAGAGCATGTCAAGGGTATCTAGGTGCATAGATAATGGCCCGATGGAATCATTTTGGGGAACGATGAAATCCGAAATGTACTATCTCAATAAATTCAACACATATGAAGAGTTGGAGTCGGCAGTTATAGAGTATATAGATTATTACAATAAACATCGATATCAGAAGAGGTTAAACAGTATGACACCTTTGGAATACAGGCAATACCTACGTTCGGTAGCATAAAAAATACCAACCATAATTAATGATTGGTGTCAGGAGATTTACAACGTATACAAGATATCAAAGTTAATTGAACGAACTCTCGGGTTAGTTGTCCGGGTGCCACGAGGGATACCGCAGGACGAAGGCCGAGGATATGCTCGCTGGCATCCCATGGACAACAGCGCATGTAACAAGCTTGAGGACCGAAGGAACATTTTCCTCCGCAGAGGACAAATGTTCCTTTTGGCCAGCGCCGAGCGTCGTAACCCGAGGTTTAATCTATTACGTTTAATTCAATCAAAAGTCTTTTTTATTTCCACTGTCTACTTGACAGGGGGCAGTTCAATTGGCTCTGAGGGTTAAAATTTAGTTGTTACGATCCTTCAGTTAATAACTTTATAATACCTGGGGTCACTTCTTCAAGGGTATTCCATTCCGGCCATTTCATGGGTTGATTAGACCAACATAGCGCAGGCACTGGATTCATCGTGTGTCCTTTAACGGAAAAATCTTCGATATTACCATGATCACTGGTCAGAATCCAGGCCACATCTTCTTCCTTAACAACTGAGAGAAAACCTCCGATAAAACTATCAATGCGTTCAACTAATCCTATCACTTCATCCCAAAGTTGCTTGTGCCCTTTAACATCCGTTTGAAAAAATTCATATAACGTAAAATCATAGTGTAGAGCCAAGTTTCCCAAACGCCTACCAGCTTCAAATGAGGAAATAAGCGAAACCGGTTCTCCTTGCTGAACAAGTATTTCATTGGTCATATCTTGATACACCGCTAAACCTGCCAGTAAATCAGGAACACGTCTTAAGCGAACTCCTCCCGCCAAGGCCGACAGAGTTGAGGCCGTATGTGCTCTTTTTCCAGCTGCAACCGCTTGATCATATCCTTTTGTAAATGTATTGGCAAACATGGTCGTCTTACCGAGTTCAGCTAATTGCCTAAAGATACTCTTCTCAGCAATAATCTCAGCCAATGATTTATTAGGATACGCACGAAGATGATGGCCAATCGCCTTGGCCGCGTTTAGCCCCGTCCAAAGTGTTGTCTGTCCCGTTGCACTCTGAGGTGTACCCTCTACTCCTAGCAAAGGGTCTAACGGCCTAAGCACCGTATTCTTATAAGTAATGTAGCGTTTTCCCCAGAGGAGATGGCCACCTAACAATTCATCGATCGAAGGGGTTTCTGCCGCAACAATGGGGTTATCGTCTTTCCCACCAAGTCCAAACCCATCCAAGAAAATCATCACCATGTGCATTTCTCTCTCCCCTTCCCTTTCCTATTGTAGCCAAATTCTCGATAAAACGCCAGTTCATCCTTCGAAGCACGTTACTTCAATTTACCCGCCGGTACTTTCTCACAGATGCGTTACTTTCGGGGAAAATAGTTTGGTCAGGTCTCCCTCAAGTATGTAATTTGTGACGATACCGATGATTAAACCCCAAAATGGTGCTCCGACTCCAGCGATTGAAATACCGGATATAGTAACAAGAAAAGTAATCAACGCGGCATCCTTCTTCTCATCTTCCTTCATCGCTGAAGAAAGACTTGAACTAATTGATCCCAATAATGCTAAGCCAGTTATTACAACGATTAATTCGCTAGGAAAAACAGTAAAAATAGAAACGATCGTTGCCCCAAAAATGCCAAATAAAATGTAAAAGATGCCGCATGAGATACCTGCAATATAGCGTTTATCCGGATCAATATGTGCCTCCTTCCCAGTACAGATCGCGGCTATGAGGGCTGACAAATTGATACCATGCGCGCCAAACGGAGCAAAAATGATTGAGGCAATCCCAGTCGTTACGATGAGCGGATTTGCCGGTATATCGTATCCATCAGCCTTTAACACTCCAATACCTGTAGCATTTTGCGAAGCCATAGTTACGATGCAAAGTGGAATACCTAAACCTATGATTGCATTAAGTGAAAACGAGGGCCTTGTAAAAATTGGCTGAACAAGGGCAACGTTAATGCCACTAAAATTTAATATGTTGAGTCCATATGAAACCAATATCCCGAAAAGTAAACTTGCAACTACTGAATAGCGCGGAAACCAACGCTTGGCCACCAGGTAGCATAAGATCATGGGTAAAGCCAACATCGGTAACTTTTTTAAAGAAACGAAGACATCGACCCCAAACTCAAGTAAAATCCCCGCCAGCATAGCTGTAATAATTGAGTACGGGATTCGCTTCATAAAGGAAGAAAATAGACCCGTAAATCCAAATATTGTAATTATGGCGCCCGAAAAAATGAATGCCCCAATCGCGTCAGAATAAGCATATGCTTTCCAACCCGAAATCAACAAGACAACTCCTGGGGTTGACCATGCCGTTATCACCGGGGCCTTAAATCGAATACTTAGAATAATTGCTGTCAGTCCACTGGCAACGGAAATTGCCCATATCCAAGAGGATAGATTGGCATTGCTTAAGTTCGCTACTTTGGCAGCTTGAAAAATTAGCAGCACAGGTCCCGCATACCCAACAGCAACGGCAATTAAGCCGGCGATAACTGCTGAGATTGAAAAATCACTCTTAATTCTCTTTAACAAGGGAAAAATAGAGTACTCCACGTTCACCACTCCTTCATTTATTTGTCCTGATATGCGTTATAACATACATCTTCTTGTCGATTGTATCACGCGTGCGTTATAACGTCCAATAATTTTTTTAGGCAAATTATGATTACCTTTTTACTAATAGCATTTTTAGTAGTTCTCCAGGATAACCCTTAATTTGAGCAGCATAGAAAAAACACGACTAGGCGCATTGCTCGTCGTGTTTTTAGAACATATGTCAAACAGCTTTATCTTCTAGGAAAAATAGTAAATTATATGATGAAAGCTGATCTGTTTATCCGTTAGATTGCGGTAAATGTGTTCTTTATTTGCCAGATAGCGAATGGCATCCCCTTTATTCAACACATATACATCTTCACCAATGGTTACTTCTAGCACACCTTCAATTAGGCTGATATATTCTTCAACCCCCTCGTCATGAGGATCTGATCTATGACTACAGCTTGGTTCAAGTTCAATAATAAACACTTCAAAGCCTCTATTGCTGTCAAAAATAAATTGCGAAAATATTCTCATCTGCCCATGTTCTTCAATTATAGGAGTTGTTTCTGAGTATTGGATTAAGAGGGTATCTTTATCTTCCTCCCTATTCGCTAACAGTGAGGAAAAAGAGACTTTTAGCCCTGTTGCGATTTTCCAAAGGACGTTTATTGTGGGAGTAGACTCCCCTCTTTCAATCTGCCCTAGCATGGCTTTACTTACGCCTGTTAGTTCAGCAACTTTATCTAAGCTTAGTCTTCTTCTTTTTCTTACATGGTTTAAATTCTTACCGATATTGAATTTTATTTGCATGTTATTCTCCCAAAACAACTCTACCTGACAATGAATCAACTTTACCTGATAATGAACCAATCTTCTGGTATAAATCTTGTCTTAAACCTTCTATAGCCAGAAGAATTTTCTCTTCCATCCCATCACTCTCTTTCAATAATTCATTGGTATGTATATTATACCATAACCTGCCGTTGATATTAGCAATCGCTCCTTTCTAAACGATATTCAGGGAAGGAATTGGTCTTCATCCTCATTGTGGCAGTAAAGCGGTCTTATAGAAATAGCCAATATCATTTTCGCCATTCGATACCGCAGCAGAAACACCGTACAAAGTTCTGAGTAGCATAGAATTATTTGTCAGAACGATAATCATTTCGATAATCTTGATAATTTTATTACATCCAGGTTGCAACTGCCAAGATTCGTAGATTTTCTGTTGGACACTCCAAGAGACTCATTAATACCTTTTACATCACTAATAACTGACACAATGGGAGGGAGGGTATCAACTAAAAATTAGTATTAAATAAAAAAGTCACTTTTGCTTATAAAGTATGTTTTCTCAATTCTTTTAAAGAATAAACTGTTCCTCTCCATTCGATACCCCCTCTACTTAGAATCTTGACCATCGATTTTAATACCGCCCAAAAGTATAATAAAGCCGATAGAGGGTGAATAAAAAAATGCCTTAGAGAGAGACACATATAATTCTTAGAGTAGTTATAAATAACAAACACTGTAATCACGGAAACACCACACAGTACTCTTGCCCACTCAGGTCCAAAGAATAACCCCACAAACGGATACACATGCATAAATAAAAGGAAACAACCCATTGTCAATGTGGCTAAAACACTGTAATTTGCCCCTGCGAATTGATTTTTTTCTACGCCTTTTACCATGGCAAAGAGATTATCATATAATTTTACTGAGATTAAACCTTTGCTGAACCCGTAACTCTGCTTGTGCCCCTTCCTAGCAACTAATTTGCCCAAAGCAAAGTCATCGACAGGCTGCATAGCGATTGCTTCGTGTCCGCCAATGGCTTGGTATGTGGATCTTTTTATTAAGTTGAAAGCACCGAGTCCAGCACTCTTACTAATCATGAATAAAACGGCAATTACTACAGTAAAGAAGGAAATGAAACCTCCGTAGAAAAACCCTTTATAGACAATATCTGGACCGATTGTTAGGTGATCAAGATCGTTTTTCAAAGCATAACCAACGGTTTTCCTTAAACTATTAGGTGAGTATTTAATATCAGCATCCGTAAAAAGTAACCACTCGCCCTTAGACTGTTTCACCCCTTGATAAAGAGCATGATTTTTACCTAACCATTTCGGGGGTAGATCGGTAACTGTAATAACTTGCAGTTGTGGGTATTTAATGTCTAGCTCTGCAAGAATTGCCCCCGTTCGGTCTGTGGAACGATCATTTATAACTATGACTTCGAAATCAGGGTAATCTTGACTGATTAAATAGCTAATAGTCTGTTCAATAGACTCTTCTTCATTACAGGCCGGAATTATTACAGACAGTAGCGGATAAATAATCTCATTGTCAGAGCAACTAGTACCACGAAAAACTGGTATCTTCTTCAAATAATTAAACAGCATTAGCCCCATGTATATCCAGATAATAACATTGATAAAGGCTAGGATTAAAAAAATGATATTCATTACCGCTCCCCCCTCATAATAGTCCTCCAATTATAGGAGTTAGCTGAGACCTACAGTTTCCCCCTACTATCGTTGTATACCCTGTTCAAACAAGCAGGCTAACCTTGTTGGATGCTCAAGTCACATTGCACAGTCAACCCCTCCTATCCAAAACTATATATTGAGTTTTCACTTCAAATAATATTATTCTGTTTACCAAACCTCAAATCCTTCCATTTTTTAAAAACATTGTATGTCATCTATCTTCAGGAAAAAGATAAAAGTATCTTGCTAATCATTAATTATATCAATAGGTCGTTTTAATCTTTTCAATAAATGCAAAAGCGGCACTAGCAAAGTGCCGCCATAAAGGTTGAGTTGTGTAGACTCGTCCAGCTAACGCTGAACATTAGGGCTGAATAGGTGGGGTGAACATACCCTGTGTGATGAAAATCATTCGTACGGTGCAGAGATAACAGTGGACGGCGATAGTGTATAGAAACAACCTGAAAATGTGCTCAGAATTGCCCTCGTTACTCTGTCTTTTCTCCGAGTAACTGCATTAATGTTTCTTGTTCTTCTCGCAACTTAGCAAGCTCATCAGCTAAATTCAGGGCGGTCAAAACAGCAATTTGGTGAACACCCAAGCGAGGTAACCGTTGAGCGATCAAGCGCATCTTCTTATCGACTTCATGCGCCAAACCTTGGATATAAGTTGCGGTCCCTTCACCGCGAACCACATGCTTTTCCCCAAAAATCTCAACGGTGGTTTTGACTGATTCATGTGTCACACTTTTCCCTCGCTCTCTTTGTACGCCCTGTATTAATCTTTCCCTACTATTTTCGCCGTTCTGCCCCGAACTCCTGCTGAATTCCCTCTAGAATACGTGAATTCAGCAGATTTACTTCTTCATCAGTCAACGTACGTTCTAAGGACTGGTAACGCAACGCAAAGGCTAGGCTTTTGTGATCATCCGGTATAGGTTTTCCTCTATAGACGTCAAAAATTTCGACTTGTTGTAACAATTCTCCGCCGAGTTTCCGCATCTTAGACATGACTGCTTCAGCTGCGGTCTCACTGGCTACGACTATGGCTATATCCCTTTGAATAGCAGGAAAACGTGGGATAGAGTGAGCACGAACCGTTTGCCGCATCCGCTCAAACAGTGGGTTAAACTCTAATTCGAATAACACCACTCGCTCGAGCTCCCACTCCTTCTCCAATGAGGGATGCATTTCCCCAAGGAATCCAATACACTGGTTCTGGAGATAAATGTCAGCCGAACGCCCAGGATGGAGCAAACCTTGGTTCTCAGCTAGACGATATTCTAGTTTAAGGCCAAATTCCAGAGCCACCTCTTCTAAAATTCCCTTAAGATAATAGAAATCATAATTGACAGGTTGGTTTAGCCAATGCCTTCCGCTCTTGCCTACAGCAACCCCGGCCACTCGTAATTCTTCCCGAGGGAGTTTCTGTAAAGGTTGCTCTTCTCCCCAATACGTATTCCCAATCTCAAAAATACTCACATCGGTGTTGCGACGCGCAACATTCCTGGCGGATACATCAAGAAGTCCCGGTACAAGTGAGGTTCTCATAACGCCGAGTTCTTCCCGTAAAGGGTTGAGCAAAGGAATTGAATGCTTTGCGCTACCCCACTGGGCATCTGCTTCCGCACGAGTGAACGTATAGGTGATTACCTCATCCATCCCGGCTTGGGCTAGTGCCTTACGAAGCCTACGTCGAAACTCCTGTTCAGGAGTTCTCCTACCTTGCGTCAGATCTCCTTGCGGCAGAGTTGTCGGTATTCGATCATAGCCGATCAGACGAGCAACTTCCTCCATAAGATCTTCTTCGATTTCAATGTCTGCGCGGTAGGTTGGAATACTAACTTTGAATAATCCTTCTTGTTCCGTATATGCAAAGTTTAAGTCATCCAAGACTTGGCGAATCTCTGCTGTCTCAAGCTCTGCGCCTAGTACGGTTGAGGTATGTGAGGCAGATAGACTGACCTGGCGCTGCGGAGGAAGGTTCTTCACTACATCCACGAGCGCAACTGGTCGACCCGCTCCTAAATCCAGCAGCAAATCACAAACCCTTCCCAGGGTGGCCACGATTCCGTAGGCATCAATACCCTTTTCAAAGCGATTGGACGCCTCTGACCTAAGTCCTAAACGCCGGCTTGTCCGACGGACACTGACTCCGGAAAAATGCGCGGATTCGATCATTAACCGCTTAGTATCCTTCGTCACCTCACTGTCTAACCCACCCATTACACCGGCAACTGCCAAAGGCTGGGCGTCATCTGCAATGAGTAGTGTATCTGTTTGTAGTGTCCGCTCCACTCCATCTAAAGTGACAATTTTTTCTCCCGGATATGCAGCTCGGACGTGGATATCCCCATTGATCTTATCCCGATCAAAGGCATGCAACGGTTGTCCCATTTCCAACATACAATAGTTAGTAATATCTACAATATTACTAATAGGACGGACTCCTGAGGCTTTAAGCCGTCGCTGCATCCATTCCGGAGAAGGCGCAATATGAACATCCTCAACCACTAGCCCTGCATAACGCCAACATAATTCTGGCTCTTCGATTATAATCTGAAGGTCCGCAGCCGTGGGAAGAGTAAGGACTTGATTTTGTTCCGTCCATTTCGGCAGATGGGGGATTTTTCTGGTAAGAGATGCGACTTCACGAGCAACATTGACCATTGCTAAACAATCTGGTCGGTTGGGGTAGAGTTCCAAGTCCAAGACGCTGTCTTCACGCCCTAAATATTTGCCAAAATTCTCTCCAACTGGAGCATCGGGAAGTAAAATCAGAATCCCATCTGCACTGCGCTCCAGGCCTACCGTTACATCAAGCAGGAGCTCTTCACGTGAGCACAACATACCTTGGGAGACAACCCCTCTTAGTTTGGACTTCCGAATCGAGAGCTCATTGGGTAGGGTTGAGCCTACTAAGGCTACAGGAACCCTATCACCTACCAGCAAATTCTGAGCTCCTGTGACAATCACCACTACTTCTTGACCCACATTTACGGTACAAACCCAAAGTCGATCAGCATCCGGATGCTTTATTAAACTGACTATTTCACCGATCACAACTTTTTCGAATCCTTTATTCAGGTTCTCGACATCCTCAACTTCAATCCCGCCACGGGTTAATGTTTCCGCTAAATCTTCTGCGCTCTGATCTAGATCAACGAGTTCACGCAACCATTCCAAACTGACTTTCATGACCTTTCCCCCTTAAAACTGCTGCAAAAAGCGCAAGTCGTTATCAAATAAGAGTCTCATATCTTCAATCCCGAATTTCAACATGGCAATTCGTTCTACTCCCATACCAAAGGCAAAGCCCGTGACTTCTTTCGGATTATAACCGCCCATTTCTAAGACTTTAGGATGAACCATTCCCGAGCCTAATATTTCTATCCATCCGGTCCCTTTGCAGAGGCGGCATCCCGCTCCCCCACAAAGCATACAGGAAACATCCACTTCTGCGCTTGGCTCAGTAAACGGGAAAAAGCTTGGTCTTAAACGAATTTCTCTGGATTCGCCAAACATTTGGCGAGAAAAATTCAAGAGAATCCCCTTAAGGTCTGACATTCGGATCCCATGGTCCACAACAAGGCCTTCGACCTGGTGAAACATTGGCGAATGAGTCGCATCGTCATCATTGCGATAAACTTTCCCTGGTGCAATGACTTTTACTGGAAGGTGAGGATGAAGTTTTTCCATCGTTCGAATCTGAACGGGAGAAGTCTGAGTTCGAAGCAGGATTTCCTCTGTGATGTAAAAGGAATCCTGCATTTCCCGTGCCGGATGTTCCTTGGGCAGATTAAGGGCTTCAAAATTATAATAATCGGATTCAATTTCTGGCCCTTCGGCAATCTGGAATCCCATACCCAAAAAGATATCTTCAATCTCTTCGACAACCTGGGTAAGCGGGTGATGATGTCCACGCGGGACACGTGTTCCTGGTAAAGTAATGTCAATCCGTTCGGTGGCCAATCTCTTCTGCAATGCCAGCGTTTCTAACTCCACACTACGTTCTTCCCACGCTTGTTCCAGGCGGCTACGCATCTCATTGACAACTTGACCCATAATAGGCCGCTCCTCAACGCTTAAGCTACCCATTTGACGAAGTAATGCGGTTAGCGATCCTTTTTTTCCGAGGACTTTCACTTTAAGTTCTTGGAGCGCTTCCTGTTTGTCCAGCTCCTTCAGTTGTTGTAGGGTCTCTTCTCCAATACGAAGTATTTCACTCTTCAAGTAAACCACCCTTTCCAAATATATCCTAAAAACTTGACTGACGCCCACACGAAGACACTGTCTTCGCAGGTATTAGCCTTCTTGCAGCCTCCGCGAGGCGGCTGCCAAGTCACCCTTATGCTTAGACGAAGACACTGTCTTCGCACGGGTTAGCCCTACTTGCAGTATATAACGAAAGTTTAAACTTTCTGATAGTATAAAAAAAAGACACCCGTCCCCAGAAAAGGGACGAGAGTCTACTCTCGCGGTACCACCCTAGTTTGGCCAATTCAGCCACACTTAAGCTCCTATTAACGGCGGAGACCGGGCCTACCTACAAATCAGCAGGCCACTCCCAGGCGAAATTTAACCTCTTCAAACAGAGGTGGGTACCTTCTTGGCTGGCTCACAATCTTTGACCATACCTTCCTGAAAAGTAGATACTCCTTTTAACCTGATCATCGCATTATATTGGGTTATTTAAACTATTGCCATATTTACACAAAATTATAGCATATCTCTTCTGCGTTTTACAAGAAACTCCTTTGACGAACAACTTCATAGAGCAATATGCCCGTAGCTATCGCCACATTTAGGGACTCTACACCTTGAGCCATTGGAATAGTAACACGTTGGACATCCGCACTCCGAAACAATGGAGATGGACCCTTACCTTCATTACCAACAACGAGAGCAAGTGGAGCATCTGGTAATACAGTCTGGTAAAGCGAGCTACCCTGAATATCTCCCATAAAGACACTCAACCCTCGTTCTCTACAAAAACCTAAAATGTCTTCCGGTCGCTTGCCGGGCAAGAGGACTAAGGAAAAAAGGGCCCCCATTGTACTTCTCAACACTTTGGGATTGTATAAATCAACAGTCCCTGGTGTCAAACAAACATAACGGACACCCGACGCCAACGCTGTGCGTAGAATAGTACCTAGATTTCCGGGATCCTGAATACCATCCAAAATAAGCAAGACCGAATGCTTATCTATATGTATTTCTGACCATGAATTGTGCGCTTGGCGTACAACAGCTAAAATTCCTTGCGGCTCTTCTGTTGAACTCATTTTACGAAGAACACGTTCATCGACTTCCTCAAAAGGAATTTTTCGTTCACGTAGCGTTTCCTGAATGGAGTCCCACTCCAGCGACTCACGTTTCTGGCAAACATAAACTTTTTTAATCGGGGCATTTCTACACACCGCATCCTCAACGAATCGCCATCCTTCAATCACAAACAGTTGGGCCTCCTCACGGGCTTTACGCCGCTGCAAAGAGACCACATATTTTACTTGCTCATTCTGTAAGGACTCAAGCATCTAGGCCACCTCCGCGAAAGAGTAAAAAGAGGATGCAGTTTTGCACCCTCCGTCGCTAGCTAATTTTCTTTACCCGTTGACTTGTACTTTAGCAACATTAACAATTTCTGTAAACGCTGCTGCGTCGCTGATTGCAAGTTCTGCCAACATCTTGCGATTAACAGAAACCCCAGCTTTCTTCAAGCCATTCATCATACGGCTGTACGATAAACCGTTCATGCGCGCGGCTGCGTTGATTCTGGCAATCCAGAGTTTACGGAAGTTAGCTTTATTATCTTTTCTATGAGCATAAGAATAAGCTAAGGATTTTAATACTTGTTCATTCGCTGGGCGGTAGAGTTTGCTTTTCGCCCCACGGTATCCTTTTGCTAATTTTAATATCTTTTTATGTCGTGCATGCTTAGTTACACCTTTTTTTACACGGGCCATCCCGAAGACCTCCTTTTAAGTCAAATATTATAGATAAGCAATTAAATTGGCAATCCGTCTGGCATCGCTTTTGTGCATTATAGTCGATTGGCGCAAATTCCGTTTTCTTTTCGGTGACTTTTTCTCCAATATGTGACTAGTGTATCCATGCATCCGGACGATTTTACCGGTTCCTGTTTTCTTAAAGCGCTTAGCCGCTCCACGGTGGGTTTTCATTTTAGGCATTTGAGTATCCCCCTCTCGGTAATTAGTCGTGTTTAATTGTGGCCAAAATCATTATCATGTTTCGGCCCTCAAGTTTTGGTTCACGCTCGACGACACACTCAGCTTTACAAAACTCAGCGAGTCTCAAGCATAATGTTTTCCCAAGCTCAGGATGAGTAACTTCCCGCCCGCGGAACATTATTGTCACCTTTACTTTGTCTCCATCCGCTAAAAAGCGTTGGGCATTGCGAGCTTTGGTTTCGAAGTCATGGTCTTCAATGTTCGGACGCAATTTAACTTCTTTAATTTCCATGTTTTTTTGCTTTTTGCGAGCCTCTTTATCGCGCTTGGCTTGCTCATACTTGTACTTACCATAGTCCATAAGTTTGCAGACCGGCGGCTTAGCCGTCGGTGCGATCTCTACGAGATCTAAAGACTTCTCGACTGCTAGGCTCAAGGCATCTCGTGCCGTCATGATCCCGAGTTGTTCCCCTTCCTCGCCGACAAGACGGACATCCCGAACCCGGATTTCATCATTTAGTCTTAAGTCCTTGCTAATAAGAAACCACCCCCATTTAAAATATCAGCGCAAAACAAAAAAGACGGATGAATACCACCCGTCTTCTAAAACAATCGTGAGCACATACTAAGCTCAGGACCAGAAGATACCTTAACAACGTGAGTCGTAAGGTGAGAAGCGGATGGCTTCTGCTTAACATTAAACATTCTACATTAAACACAAATCTTTGTCAAGACTTTATCTTTACACAATCACAGCAAAAATACAAATCTACTTTATGCCATATATTGTGTGGTAATTATTCAGAAACATGCTTAAGCATTTTAAGATGTTGTAGTTCCATCTTAGGCATCTTTGAGGTCAACCTTCAGGATCTTTTTACTCTTTATCTCTTCTTGAATAAGTGAAATAAAGGCATCAACCGTCATTTTCTCCCCAGCATTCCCTTGCCCGTACCGCCGAACCGCTACCGAGTCAGACTCTGCTTCCTGATCCCCTACGACTAACGTAAACGGAATTTTTTCAGTTTGAGCCTCTCTAATCTTATAACCAATTTTTTCTTTGCGTTCATCCACTTCTCCCCTAATGTCGAGTTCATTTAGACGAGAGACTAGGGTTTTAGCATAGTCATGATGTCGCTCACTAATCGGCAAGATACGGACTTGAATTGGTGCTAACCAAACAGGAAAAGCTCCCGCATAGTGTTCTGTCAATAGGGCAATGAAGCGTTCGATACTTCCATAGACAACCCGATGAACCATTACCGGACGATGTTTTTGACCATCCTCACCAATATACGACAAGTCAAATTTCTCAGGCATTTGAAAGTCAAGTTGAATCGTTCCACACTGCCAAGTTCGATCGAGACAATCCTTTACATGGAAATCAATCTTCGGCCCATAGAAGGCTCCATCACCCGGGTTAACCTTGTAATCTATCCCTTTCTCTTCTAAGGCTGCTTGAAGCGCATTGGTGGCCGTTTCCCAGTCCTCATCTGATCCCATGGAGTCTTCAGGACGGGTCGACAATTCCACATTATACTCAAAGCCAAATACTTTATAGAAAGAGTCTACCAATTCGATAACGCCAATAATTTCTTCATTTATTTGAGAAGGGAGCATGAAAATGTGCGCATCATCCTGAGTAAAGTTGCGAACTCGCAGTAAGCCGTGGAGTGCACCTGAAAGCTCATGGCGGTGTACAAGTCCCAGTTCCCCTACACGAAGTGGCAGATCGCGATAACTGCGCAGTTTTGTTTTATACATGATCATACCGCCTGGACAGTTCATAGGTTTTACGCAAAAATCCTGGTCATCGATCTCTGTAAAATACATGTTTTCTTTATAATGGTCCCAGTGTCCAGATTGTTCCCACATCGAACGATTCAAAATAATTGGGGTCTTAATCTCTTGATAGCCGCGTCTCCGGTGTTCCTGGCGCCAGAAATCTTCAAGCGCATTACGTAGAATCATGCCTTTAGGATGGAAAAAGGGGAAACCAGGGCCCTCCTCGTGTAAGCTAAAAAGATCAAGCTCTAGACCCAGCTTACGATGGTCACGTCGTTTTGCCTCTTCCAACTTAAACAAGTAATCTTCTAAATCTGAAGATTTAGCAAAGGCTGTGCCGTAGATACGCTGGAGCATTTTATTTTTCTCGTTCCCCCGCCAATAAGCTCCCGCCAAACTCATAAGCTTAAAGGCCTTAACATTGGCCGTTGAAGGTAGATGTGGTCCGGCACAAAGGTCTGTAAAGTTCCCTTGAGTGTACATCGAGATCGTGGCATCTTCTGGAAGACCCTCAATGAGTTCAACCTTATAGTGTTCACCTGTGTCCCTAAAGTAGGCAAGTGCCTCAGCTCGAGAGACTTCTTTCCGTTCGAAAGCATACTTTTCTTTGACAAGTCGATTCATTTCTTTCTCGATACTCACTAGGTCATCTGGGGTAAAGACATGTTCTGATTCAAAGTCATAATAATAACCCTTAGCGATCGATGGTCCAATTCCTAATTTTGTCCCCGGAAATAGATTTCTCACTGCTTGAGCCATCAAGTGAGAGGTAGAGTGTCTTAAAATATCTAATCCTTCTTCACTATCTATCGTTACGATCTCTACTGCCGCGTTTTCCGTTAGCTGATAAGAAAGATCTTTCAGCTTATCATTGACTTTTCCAGCTACAGCTACCTTCGCCAATCCTCGAGAGATATCAGCTGCCAGTCCCGCGATTGTCGTTCCTTGGTCAACCTCACGAATTGAGCCGTCTTTTAAGGTAACCTGAATCATTGAAATCACTCCTTACCAATTTTTTAAATAAAAAACTCTCGTCCCTACTAGGGACGAGAGTTTACTCCCGTGGTTCCACCCAATTGAAAGGTTATAAGAATGCCCTTTCACTCGATCTCCCTTAACGCGGGGTACGGTTGAGCTTACTTATTTCAGCCCAACACTCCAGGGTGGTTTTCCCCTGTACGCTCGTGAGAAATGCTTACAGCCTTGGCATTTCATCTCTTACACGACCGGGTCAGGCTACTCTCCCTTTCAACGCTTTAAACATGATATATGACTCTAAGATTTAGCATCTTTAAGATAATATTTCGGCATAATTCTCGATTCTTTATTTTATTATAACAATGAATCCTCTTCCTTGTCAAAATTTTTCACATAAGGAACAACCTTGACAATCCTGTACGCGCTCTCCAAAAACACTTCGAATAGTTCGTAGGGTATCTTTGTAACCGTCATATCGAATATGTAGCGTAACTTGGCGAGGTGCTACGGCAATTAAAGCACTGACCAATAAGTCTTCATAGCCCAACTCCTGGACGTTGTCGAGTTGGTAATCCTCCAGAAATTGGTGCGTTACCTTAACCCCTTCGTTGTTATAGAGATGGAACTTCCCTTTTGGTGTCATTCCAACATGCAAAATCTCTAAACGAGGCTTTTGACTATCTACAAAATGTCTTAATAGTTGGATAAATTCCAAGTACTCCTTTTCAATAATGTACTCGTTGATAGCGAATTCCACTGCTTTACCAACATCGCTCTTATACTCTTGCGCGCGGAAACTTAGAAAACCCTCTATGTCAAAAATGGTACTCTGCTCTAAGCAACTCAGAATCTGGGTAACTAGGCTTGTTTTGCGGTTAACACGATATCCCTGAACTTGCCCCAGTCCTTTATTTAAATATTCTAAAGCCTTATTGATCACCATTTTCCAATTATCTTCCGTTAAGTGATGCTTTTTTTGAATTAACTGTTGAACATGCTCCTTTTCCCAATGGAGCAAAATCGTCTCGGCAAGAGCATTTGCCAAGTAATAACGGTGGATTCTTTGAGTTATACTCTCATTTTCTGTTGCCTCTGGCGAAGGGTCATCAAAATTACACTGAATTAGCCACCGTTTTCCTTGTCGTTGTTCAAAAATTTGTAAAGGAAGTTGTTCTTGTTCACACAGTTCGCGTAAGCATTCACATATGCTCTCCCGATATTTTTGGGTTCCTAATTGTACGGAATGTTCCACTGGCATCCCCCCATAGTAGAGTATATGACCTAGTTGAAGTCATATTTCGTTTGGGCCAATCTCTATGCACTTTTCTGCTAAATAATATTTGCAGAAAAGCTGCGGACACTCCTTAATATTTCCAGTAATTTGATGTTTTATTCTCTTCATGTTGGGGACAGTCTATAATGCTTGATCCCATTATCTTGGAACTTAACCTCCTTCGAAGGCATACACTATAAAGGACAGCCTTATAGGGAGAAAATTTGCAATAGGATGTTTTAAAATCCATAGAAAACACAAAAAGGCAGAGCGATACTTCGTTCTAGCCTTTCGTATTGGAGGTTCAACTATTATAATACAAATTTATATTTATACCATTCATTGGAGGGATTTGCATGAATCCTTAGAACAATTCTGAAACTGTGGTCGTAACTCATGGAGAGTTAGTGCAAAGTGGTAGCTGCCAAGACTGAGGGGGTTATAATTCCCATAGGAGTATTGGCCATAAATTGGTCTTGGTGTTGACGATAAGTATGAAGCGGTATCAGCGTGAAAAAAGTGATTCTGAACACCAGAGCGCTAACTGGATGCAAATAGAGCATTTAGAAGGGATAATAGGCCCGTTCTCGGATAGAATAAGGAGATTAAACCACATTGTTCAGTCAATGGTGTGCGTTAACAAGTAATCCAATTATTGATGACGAAAAGCTTCAAGCGGAAAGGAAACCGATGGAAAGGATTTCAACACACCAATTCATGACCTTAGGGGCAGCTGTACTCATGGGCGGAACTTTCCTCCTCATAGCATCGTTTGTTACTGAAGCAGGTGGACGGGATGGTTGGATGGCCGTCTTACCAGCACTCGTTGTGACAATTCCTTACAGCCTAATGGTACTTTCACTTTCTGCAAAGTATCCGCAAAAAAATTTGTTGAAGATTTCAGAAAAGCTTTTGGGGAAATGGGTTGGGAAAATTATTGGATTCATATATATTGTGATCTCTGGCTATTATGGTGGATTACTGCTAGCTTTTATCGGAGTCATCTATGAGCAATCGATTATGCCTTTAATGCCTCGTTGGGTGTTCTACATAGGTGCTCTTCTACTCGTATTCTACCTAGTAAGCTCTGGTATAGAAGTGTTTGCTCGTTTTTCTGAACTTATTTTTCCCATGATTGTGATTGCAATAGTACTTAATATCGCTCTTACTATTCCACGAATTGAACAAGGCGAACTTCTGCCTATTTTAAGCGAGGGAATAAAACCTCTTTTTTTGGGGGCACTTAGAGTAGTACCATTTTCGATGGTATATATACTTTTTTTAGCGGGAATCCTTACTTTTCTACCTGTCGATAAGCAAGCGCTTGGCCAGTTGAAGGTAGGAGTTCGGCGAACTGTTTTTTTAGTAGGAATTTTAGACACTTTGGTTGCCTTAATTCAAATTCTCGTCTTTGGACCAACAGAAACAGTTCGTTTAGCATTTGGTATACTTGAATTAGGGAAGATGGTAGAAATAAGCCGGACGATTTCTGGAGTTGAGTCATTGTTTATGGGGGTCTGGCTTGGGGCTCTGGTTATAAAATGTGGTGCCTTTTATTTTATGACAACCTGGGGTATTGAAACGGTGTTTAAATTAACAAAGTTACCCTGGAAACTTGCCGTAAGTTTCGTATTTTTGGTAATCGCATTTGGATTCACGAGAGGGTATTCTTTGAGTAGAGAACTTGCATTTGTCGAGAGTTATTTGATTTCGCCGTTTGCGTTCGTTTGGATACCTTCCCTTTGGGCAATCTCGCGCTGGAAGGCGAGAGCTAGTATTTAGGCGATCTACTTCTGCCTACTCTTTTTCGGAATTGGAAAGATTATAAAGAATGTCGTCCCTCTAGGACTAGAATCGATATTGATCTTAGCGTTATGAGATTCAGCAATTCTATAGCATGTTGCTAACCCTAACCCAGTCCCATCGTCTTTGGTCGTAAAGAAGGGGGTTCCTAACTTATCGAGATTTTCTGGTGGAATACCACACCCCTCATCTGCAATTGAAAGCACTACTTTATCACCCTCTATATAACTTCTAATAGTTAGCAACCCTTTCTCCTTCATTGCTTCAAGTCCATTGCGGGTTAAATTTAGAACCAGTTGGAAAATTTCTTTTTCATTTAGTTCTATGTTGGGAATTTCCCCAGAAATGAAACAAATCTGCTTATTTCGAGTAAACGTATCTGCCTCTAATAGTGGATACAAGTGATTTAGAATGTCATTTAAGTTTATCGATTGCATTTCTGCTTGTTTTGTTTGGGCCAGGGAAAGGAACTCTGTAATAATCGAGTTTGCACGATCAAGTTCTGAAATCATCAGTTCAAAGGTCTGCTTCTTAGTAGCAAACTCAGATTTCACACCTAAAAGTTGCAGGTAGCCTCGAACAGTAGTCATAGGATTCCTTATTTCATGGGCGATACCAGCGGCTAATTGCCCAATCAGGTTTAGACGGTCCAGCTTAGCCATCTCTTTTTGAATACGCTTTTGCTCGGTAACATCGATTAATCCTGTTATGTGGCATTGCTGCCCATCAAGATAAAATATTTGACTCCAACTAAGGCCATGGCGAATTTTGCCTGATTTAGTGTGAAAGTCAAATTCTACATTCTCAGTCTTGCTCTGTTTCATAAGTATCTTTTTAATCATCTGCCTTTTATCCGATTCTACAAAGAAATCCAATTCTTTTGAAGTGTGACCGATAATCTCCTCCCGAGTATAACCCGTACTTGAACATAATGCCTCATTCACATCTATGAATTTTCCTTCTTCAATAGTTGCCAACATCATCATAATCGGCCCACCATGAAAAGCTTTGGAGAATTTCTCTTCGGATTGACGTAGAGTTTCTTCTGCTAGCTTACGGTCCGTAATATCTCGGAAATAACACGCCACTCCTGTTTCTGTAGGGTACACACTTAACTCTAACCATTTATCACCTAAAGCTTTGGAAATGGTTTCAAAAGTTACCGACCTTTTCTCGTTCATCACCTTATTGTAGTGTAATAATGCGGTATCGTTGGCCTTAAACACCTCAGTCATTTTTTTACCCAATAGCTCCTCCCGAGGTTTTTTGAAGGCAATTTCCGCTGCCCGATTTATATAAGTGAATTGCAAGTCCTGATCCATGGCGTAGAAACAATCCGTCATGCTTTCGAGAATTGAGACCGTCTCTTTTTGAGATTTGATTAATTTCTCCCTCGCCAATTTTTGTTCAGAAACATTCCTATAATAAACAGACAAGCCAAATTCAGAAGGGTATGCAGTAATTTGATGCCATGAGCCCATATGTAAAGAGCCCAGATATTCAAACGTAATGGGTAGACAATCAGATCTCGCTTTTTGAAGATTTTGTTCTAGTAGGGTTCCTTGTGCTTGAGGGTCTATCATCCATAAATTTCTTCCTATAATTTCTTCTCGTGTTTTCTGAAACAATTCCTCTGCCTTATTATTTACAAACGTAAACCGCAATTGATGATCGAGAGCATAGAATCCATCGGGCATATTATTGATAATATCTGCGATAAGTTGATTACTCTTGGCCAGGTCCGCCTCTAATTCTAAATTCTTGGTAAGTTGTTCTAGCCGTTCTGTTTGCATTCGTTTCATTTCAGTAATGTCATTATACGCAAATAAATAGCATTCCTGATCGTCTATATGTATCGTTTCTACAGAAACAATTACTGTACCTGTCGAACCATATTTCGTAACAAGTGAACCTTCAATATTATTAACTGAACCTTGTTCCTCTACAGCCTGAATAAATTCTTCATAGTGACTTTCGGACGAACCAATCTCGATAGGTGTTTTGCCAATAACATCTCCGTATTCAAAACCCTTCGCCTCAAGGTAACGATGATTAACATCAACGAATTTATTGTCAGTCTTCCGAATAATAGCCATCATATGCGGTCCCAGCTGAAATACTTTGTAAAACTTTTCGTTCGCTGCTCTTAACTTTTCTTGTTCCCTTTTCAGATCAGTTGCATCGTTTACAATGGCAACAAAAGCGTTTTCGCCACTTGGCATCTGGAAACTAGATAAGTCCGTCACAAAGTGCTTTCCATCTTCTGTCGTGATTTCTCTATGTTGTGGTTCTTCCGCATTAAGCCATGTTCTATTGGGGTGCAACAAAGGAAACAGGTTTTCAATAAAAGGGTAAGTTTTTAGTTCAGTCTTTATATTTTTGCTGACCATAATTGGTCCATTAGCATCAAAAATCATTATGTTTATAGGACAAGAGTTTATTATGGCGTTTAGAATGGACGCCTTGCTAAAATATTCATAAACCCCATAATAGAAGTTAAATATTATCGTCGTAGCTAACGGGGTAATGATAAAATATGGTCCCGAGACAATTCTTAGAATCGCTTGAGCATGTTTTGCCTGTGGGGGAAAACATCGAATAATTAACAACAGCACAACTGACATGGCTATGCCTACAAGGAACCAAAATACTAGTTTCTTTCCATTTTGTTTACTTCGCAAATTTCTCCCTAAAACAGTTCCAAAACAACCAAATGAAATAATAATTATGATGCCACCCATCGCACCACTTTCACCTAAAGAATATCTGTACAGTGCGCTTATAACCGCTGCGATCAGAGCGGTTACAGGCCCACCAATAAAACCCGCCATTGTCATCGTAATATGTCGAAAATCTAATGCACTACTTGGCATACCAATTTTGCTACTACACATAACAAATATAGTAATTAGACCGAACATGACGCCAAGCAAATAATGGGAGTACTTTCTCTTAAGTAGCAAGTCCAGCATAATGGCAAGACCGCAGAGAAATAAGACCACAATGCCGCTTATTATAAAGTCATAGTACAAAACAGCTACCTCCTTTTGGCAGTATCGCCTTTACAATTGTACATCTAGCCATAGAAGGAATCTGTCACATTATGCTATAGTCGGATTATTAGTGTCAGTTCAAGGCGAATGAAAGGACACTTACTCTGTTTCCCATTCTGAACACTGACAATCACCAGAATGATTTGCAAAAAGCCCCTTTATTGTTTCGTTAGTCTTTTTAACAACGCGGATTTCAACTTCTCCCAATGAAGGTAGTATGGATTGGATTACTTCTAAAATAAGATCCAAGTACCGACTCTCTATCCAATCTTTTACAAATTCCCTAGAACAATTTAATATTAATTTATCGCCCTCTGTGCTTGGTATAACAGGTTTGATCCAAGTATCATATGATTGATATGCAAAAGCATTTTTATTGATTTGAAGTTTCAATCCATACAATTGCAAGAATATTGTTTGAGTTAAAGCTCTTCTAACTTTAGTTTAGTCTGCTTTGCCTCAAATTCCTTATCGTTAAAAATATTACTATATTTAGGCAGAGTAAATCCAACAATAATCAAAATTGTCTTCATGATAACCCCTTATGTGTAATGTAATTATGCCAGTTAGCTTTGATACATCAAGAGTTGAAGCAAGGTACTAAATAGAGGAAGATAGTAAAATAACGTCTTTAAAGCCCTTGTAACCATCTTCACAGGCAAAACCCTATATAACAGGTTAGAACTCCTTGGAAGGCAATTCTAGAGCCTTAGATGCAGGGAATTAAGTTAGCGAATACCTGAGTAGGACAAATTTAATATAATCAATAAAAAATACACATCCCTCTTACTGAGGATGTGTATTTTGCACGGCTGAGTAAGTGATTTTTTGAACGAATTTTGACCGACTACTTATAGATACTAACGAGTCTTTGTAGGTATATAGCTGTTTTGTCGTTCAGCCTCACATTTTTGTCGTCGTTTCAAAATCTCCTGTGATCCGCTTGTACCAATGCCTTAGGCATGAAAAAAGCTCCTCCGAAGAGAAGCCTTAGTGTTCGTATGGTGGGTTTGAGAGGACTCGAACCTCCGACCCCCGCGATGTCAACGCGGTACTCTAACCAGCTGAGCTACAAACCCATGTGGTGCCGATGACCGGAATCGAACCGGTACGGATGTTACTCCGCGGGATTTTAAGTCCCGTGCGTCTGCCAGTTACGCCACATCGGCAAAATTGCTTGGAGGCGGCACTCAGATTTGAACTGAGGAATAGAGGTTTTGCAGACCTCTGCCTTACCACTTGGCTATGCCGCCAGAATTAATAGTGGAGCGGGTGACGAGATTCGGACTCGCGACTTTCACCTTGGCAAGGTGACACTCTACCACTGAGTTACACCCGCATGGTGCCTCAGGACGGAATCGAACCGCCGACACGAGGATTTTCAGTCCTCTGCTCTACCGACTGAGCTACCGAGGCAAATTAGATGGCGACCCCGATCGGACTTGAACCGACGATCTCCTGCGTGACAGGCAGGCATGTTAACCACTACACCACGGGGCCATGATTGAGGTACGATGCACGATGTCCAATGAACAAACACCGATCTCTACCCTCTATAGTCCTAAGCCAAGTTCTAAGGTCCTTGCGAACTACAGATCTTGAACTACGAACATCGAGTTTGGTGGGCGATGACGGGTTCGAACCGCCGACATCCTGCTTGTAAGGCAGGCGCTCTACCAGCTGAGCTAATCACCCGGGAACTGACGATTATCAGTATACACAAAAATACACTCTATGTCAAAGCTTTTTTTAAATTTTGTTTAAGATTCGATTGAAATTTTGATTCCCTCTTATTTATTCTTCTTGAATCTGCAGGAAATATTCAAGAAGAGGAGGAGGATTTAATCCTCCCCCTAATTTACTGATACCTTTTTTTGTTTTACAACATCTTCTATACTAATCGAACGAGTATGTTTGGTGTGTGACCACTGTTTGTCGTTGCGATTTATGAAACCCAAAAAGACAATTGGTATCCAACTATAGATAAAGATAGGATACAGTATCAACCCCACATAGGAACGCCATGGTAACCGGTCGAGAGCTAACGCTGCAACAGGATAGAGATACTGAATAGCGGATAGAATCTGCCATCCGGTCCAAGGCATGACTAACGTGAATACGCGTGTATAGTTAGGCGTAAACGCAGATGCTAAGTTTGTCAACATAAAAAAGGAAGCGATCATAACGAGTGCCGGTTGGAAAAGGTGAATTGCCGCATCAAAATACATGATCTTTCGTTCACGTATTCCTTTGATAATCAGGGGGAAGAAATAACGACCTGCAACATCTACCTGACCCTGAGCCCAACGTTTACGCTGATACCACGATTGAATAAAGGTCAATGGCTTCTCATCATATACCACTGCATCATGTGCCCAAGTTGTCTTAATACCATGGGACAATGCTTTCATACTAAACTCGAGATCTTCAGTCAAGGAAGTTGCTCCCCAACCAAATTCTTTTAAAACATCCGTCGAAATACACATGCCTGTCCCACCCAGAACGTTCGTGAGACGACCTGTATTGTACCTTGCTAGTTGCAATAAACGATTTGTTACCCAAAATGCAATTGAGAAAGTGTTAGTCACCCAAGTATCAAACGGGTTTTTCGAGTCCAGGTAACACTGGACAATTTTATGACCTTGACAAAGTTTACTATTCATTTCAAAAAGAAAGTTTTCCTTTACAAGGTTATCTGCATCGAAAATAGCTATAGCATCATATTGACGCTCCATTTTAAATAAACGATAAAACATCCATTCTAAGGCATAACCCTTACCACGTTTTTCAGTATTAAATCGTCGATGAACGATAGCCCCTGCTTTCCTAGCAATCAATGCTGTTTTATCTGTACAGTTATCGGCTACAACAAAGATATCATAATATTTTTTCGGATAATCGAGTTGGAGCAGATTCTCCACTAAAGGTCCAATGACGGCTTCCTCATTATGTGCAGCCACGACTATAGCAAAACTCTTCTCTGGCGTAAGTATCTTCGTCTCTTGTTTCCGATAGAGTCCAAACATCGAAAGAACAAAATAATAAAAGGTTAAAAAGATTATAATAATTTGGACAGGAAGCATGATGACATCAAATATTTGTGTACTTGTAATCCCAGATAAGAAATCCACAGATTCAACCCCTTTCTAACCAATAAATTTTAACATAGTAATTACACCTATGCAAGAACGGTAATCCGGCAAATATTACAGATTGTCCACATTTTACTTATATTTTCTTCTCTCTTAACTTAGAACATAATATTGAAATAGAAACTATCTCCGCTCAAAAAACTTAAGTAAAAAGAGAATGATTAGTGAGCCACTAAAGATCATGAATATGAAGCTTATTTTAATTCCAAATCCAATTGACTGCCAGTAGACTTCTCCGATACGTGTGCCTGATACAAACGGAACAAATAAACGAAAAATATGTGCAATCCCATCTCCAATTACAACAAAAAGTAATAACCCTGAAATCAACGTTAGTATACCCATAATGCCTGTAGAAGTATCCAATCGCCAACGACGAATTATATCACGTTTCATCCAATGCAATTCTACACTCAAATCATTAATCCATCTTCGCCACATTAATCTCACCTCATATCTATTTTATGAGGGAAATAAGAAAGAGCACACACCTTAAAATAAAAAGTATAAAACCAAAAAATCTGGCTATAATGACGTCAAGGAGGTGGATTATTATGCCAGTGCCGACAAGTGATGGTAAGTTTGTGCATTGTTCCTTTTGCAACCAAAGATTCCGCTTTGGATATGATGCTAGTAACCATGAAAAAGAAAAGCATGCGGATCAATTGCAATCTTTGAGTTAATCGTATGTTAATTTTATAACGTAATCTATGAAAACGGAAGCTATCGAGACAGATGACTTTCGTTTCTTTTTCTAAATGATGACTCACGTGAAGTATTTGTTTTCAAGTCTTTTTCACCTTATAGCTCCTCGAATTTACAAAGCTGAGACTACATATCACCAAGTTACTACCTTATGTGGGTTCTTACTTGTTTCGCAGCAGTGACCAACGTTTCTATGGGTCTGCGCCCCAAGTATCATCGGCCCTGAAACGAAAGGCGGGTGAGCCTTTCGCCACACTGCGTCCCCATACGCATACTCCAGCAGTGTGGATTCTTAACTTCCGTGTTCGGTATACGAAAAGCACGATAGTCTCCAGTGGAGACTATCGCCGAGCCACCCACCCCAAAGAAACACTTCGTGGCGAAGGGAGCTTTTCGCCACACTGCGTCCCCATACGCATACTCCAGCAGTGTGGATCGAACGGGTGGAACCCCAGCCCTAACTTTCGTTCCACAGTATAACTTAACACAAAAATGCTACCTCGTTAGAGGTAGCATTTTGCTTGTTACCTGGCGATGACCTACTTTGCCAGGGGCTTGCGCCCCAAGTATCATCGGCCCTGAAGGTCTTAACTTCCGTGTTCGGTATGGGAACGGGTGGAACCCCTCCGGCATAATCACCAGATGTCTGAGATCTCACTGTTTTTTCAAACCTTGTTCTCTCAAAACTGCACAGAGTCTTCTATCTAGTCGTTGTCGAATGAATTTGAGCCACTTATC
>NZ_AGAF01000221.1 GCF_000224515.1 Desulfosporosinus sp. OT
TCTCAGAGGCCACCTTTCCTTAAAACCTGATGCCAGCTCTTAAGATTATCCGGTATTAGCCCTCGTTTCCAAGGGTTGTCCCGAATTTATGGGTAGGTTACCCACGCGTTACTCACCCGTCCGCCACTAAGAATTCTCTAAGCAAGCTTATTGAATTCTCCGTTCGACTTGCATGTGTTAGGCACGCCGCCAGCGTTCGTCCTGAGCCAGGATCAAACTCTCCATAAAAAGTTATTCAAACTCTTCAAGATGAAGAAGATGATTCGCTCATGATTTCTTTTGAAACTCTTGCGAGTTTCTCTCATTGGCTGTCCTTGTTGTTTAGTTTTCAAAGACCATTATTTTTACCCGAGACCGACTCAAACACGATGTTTGAGGTTAGAGCGTCGCCCGAAGACGCTGTCTTCGCACGTATTAGCCTTCTTGTAGGATGGCAGGACGCCGTGGCCGGATCTACATCTTAGCATTTTCAACTTGCGTTGTCAACAACTAATTTTTTCGCCCGGTCTCAACTATTGACTGCATTTTCGCACTTCAGTAGTGTATTTCGCGGCACTTCGATATATTAACATTTGATTACCAACTTGTCAACTATTTTTTTACGCATATTTTAGTAATACAAGTCGAATTTTTTAACTCCTGTCAAATCGGAGCTGAGTTTCTTCCTTTTGCGATGATTATTGACCAGTGAGAGTACAGAACGACTGTCAATATATCAGTCGTTCTGTACCTTCTCTTTATTTAGCTGAATTTTATAAGATAATAGTTTTTCTTTCCTCGACGAATAACAAGATACTTACCATCTAAACGCTCCAGCTGAGGAACTGTTGTTTCTACGTCCGTATGCCGAACATCGTTAATATAGATTGCTCCGCTGACAATCGCCTCCCTTGCTTGACGTTTAGATGATACGACACCACCTTGGACCAACAAATCGATAAGCCCGATTTTAGGATTTTCGATAGTCGCCGAAGGGACATCACTAAACCCCTCTTCAATTTCTGCAGCAGACAGATTTCTAAGTCCGCCTCCAAAAAGTGCACCTGAGATTTTTTCAGCTCGCTTAAGAGCGTCTTGGCCGTGAACTAACTTTGTCACTTCTGTAGCCAGCACCCTTTGAGCTCTTCTCTTTTCGGGTTCCTTTTCTACACCTTCTGCCAGCTCATTGATTTCCTCCATTGATAAGAAGGTAAAGTATTTCAGGAATTTAATAACGTCCCGGTCATCCGTGTTCATCCAGAACTGATAAAATTTATACGGAGACGTCTTTTCTGCATCGAGCCAAACGGTTCCCGATTCTGTTTTTCCAAATTTCACCCCGTCACTTTTCGTAACGAGAGGCATTGTTAGGCCGTGTATTTCCTTCACTTGATCAACCGACATCCGACGAATCAAATCGATACCCACAGTGATATTGCCCCACTGGTCACTACCACCCACCTGCATCTCACAACCATACACTTCATTTAATTTCAGGTAATCGTACGATTGCAATATCATATAGCTAAATTCGGTATAAGATATACCTTTGCTCATTCGTGCTTCCACGGAGTCTTTCGCTAACATAGTTCCCAAGGGGAAGTTCTTACCGATATCTCGTAAAAACTCAATAACTTGAAGTGAACCAAGCCATTCATAATTGTTGGCTACAATTGCCGGGTTCACTTCAGTTTCGAAATCCAAGAATTGTTCAAGCTGTCGTTTAATCTTATGGGCCCATTGATCTACAACTTCTTTGGGACTCAGTACCCGTTCGGATGCTTTACCGCTGGGATCGCCGATTAACCCTGTTCCTCCGCCCACCAAGGCTATGGGTTTATGCCCGGCTAATTGAAATCGCTTCAAGACTAAGATAGGCAGCAAACTTCCAATATGCAAGCTATCTGCAGTCGGGTCGAAACCGCAATACAAGGTCAGCGGACCCGCTTCTAATCTTTTACGCAAGGCCAACTCATCCGTATGTTGATATACAAGTCCTCGTTCCTGCAAATCCTTGAAAATATCCATGCTTATACTCCTCCTTTGTGTTACTTACGATCCTGAACCATATTTGTACCAACCAGATAGTGAAATTTCGAGTAGGTCCCCAAAAACAAGGAAATCCCTCAACCCAAGGTTGAGGGACGAAAACACTTCCGCGGTACCACCCACATTGACGCCGATCTTCAGAAACGGACATCCAGCTTAACCAGCGATAACGGGCTGATCCGAGAGTTATTGGCTCTAGTCATGAGGTGTAACTCTTGGTTTCTGGGTCGATTTGCACCTCACACCGACTCTCTACTGCCTTCCGCCAAGTTTCTTCTCAATCATACTATTTACTTTATGTACATAGGCTACTATATTATTATAGCGTGTCCATGCCGAGCTCGCAACTACTCTGATTTTTGCCTTTAGCTCGCCCATAGCTTATAGGATCTCCTTACAATTGTAGAAGTATGATATAATTCAAGGAATTAAAATTTTTGCAAGCCTTATTCTTTTTACTATAAAGGAGGTACAAATCATGCCATCGTCCCGGAGACCAACGAGCCCAAGGCGCAAAAAGCGCTCATCAAAACCTCGGATTATACTCTTGTCAATTGTGACTTTTATTGTTCTTGTTATGATCGGCTTGGTAATTTTCGTTGGAATTGCTGCAACAGGCACCCCAAAATGGGACCCTTCATTGCTTCATGACCAAAAACAAACATCCTTTCTTTATGACAAGGACAACGTTCAGTATGCCTCATTGCATGGGGTGGAAAACCGCCAAACAGTCATTTCCTCTAAAATACCCGACCTCGTAAAAAAAACGTTTGTCGCAGTTGAGGACAAACGCTTTTACCAGCATTTCGGAGTAGATCCCATTCGGATCATCGGCTCTGCACTGAACGACATTCGCTCCAGAAGTACCAAAGAAGGGGCAAGTACCATAACCATCCAGCTCGCACGCAATGCCTTTATAGACAATCCAACAGCCAAAACCTTTACCCGAAAGATCCAAGAAGCAATTCTTGCCATTCAACTTGAACATGAATACACAAAAGATGAAATTCTTACGTTTTATCTTAACAAAATTTTCTTAGGTGAATCATCATTTGGAATCCAAGCTGCAGCCAGAACTTATTTTGGCAAAGATATTGGGAATTTAACACCTGACCAAGTTGCACTTCTAGCAGGTTTACCACAAGCCCCTAGTCAGTATAATCCTTATATGCATCCCGATGCAGCGAAAAATCGCCGTACCATCGTCCTCGGAGTGATGCGTGATGCGGGAATTATTACCGCTCAAGAATACACCACATATAAAGATACCCCGTTTGATTATGTTGATACGATGAAAAAAACCCTCGGTGGCGCCGAAAAAACCACCGTGTCCGATGCGAGTTACAAATATCCCTATTTTGTTGACTATGTTATTGAAGAACTGGAAAGCACTTACAACTTAACCCCTGATCAAATCTTCAGCGGTGGTTTGAAAATTTACACGACTGTCAATCCAAAAGTTCAAGGTGCTGCTGAGGCTGCATTTGCTGATCCAGCCAACTTTCCCAAGGGAATTGATAGCACAAAGGTCCAAGGAGCCATCACTGTCATTGAGCCTTCAACCGGATCAATTCAAGCAATGGTCGGTGGGCGGGACTATACAACCCGTGGACTGAACCGGGCTTGGCAATCCCCACGGCCGCCTGGGTCGACGATCAAACCCTTGGTCGTCTATGGCCCAGCCATTCAGAAAGGTGGATATTTTCCCGGTACTGTTCTTGACGACATGCCTGTGAGCTATAACCAAGGAAACGGAAAAGCCTGGTCACCCACTGATTTTGATACAATAGACAAAGGATGGAAGGGCCTCATTACTATGCGCTATGCCCTTGAAGACTCTGTCAATGTCTATGCTGTCAAGCTTCTGGACCTGATTGGTATTGATTACGGCTGGAAGTTTGGTAAGGAAAATCTCGGACTCCCGCTAGAAGACAGCGACCGCAATTTAACACTTGCCCTCGGGACTCCAAATATATCGACCCTGCAGATGGCTGCCGCTTACGGAATTTATGCCAACAACGGAGTTAGCGTTACCAGCCATGCCATTGTAAAAGTTGTAGATGCCAAGGGGAATACAGTGACCTCAAAAATTACGAAAAACCGCGTTATGAAAGAAACCACGGCATACATCATCAATGATATGCTGCGAAGCGTTGTGACCGACGGAACAGGATACAGTGCCCAAATCGGAAACTGGGCCGTTGCTGGTAAAACCGGTACCACTTCCCTGGACCCTAATATATACGGCAATAGAACTGGTAATCCAGATGCCTGGTTTGCCGGATATACTCCAAATTATGCAGGGGTTGTGTGGATGGGCTATGATTCTGACCCAGACAGGCAACATTATTTGCGAAGTGTTTATGGTGGTAGTTACCCCGCTCAAATCTGGAAGAAGGTCATGACGGCCGCTCTTCAGGATCTCCCTGTGCAATCGAAGTTTACTATTCCACCGGGGATTATCAGTGGCTCTTATGATACTAAGTCAGGGTTGCTTCCCAGCAGTTTAACTCCAAGCACCTTTATCTCTACGGAGATTGCTGCTCAAGGTGATTTTCCCACTCGGGTCAGTGATGTGTGGTTTGAAAAACAGGTAGATGCAGATCATCCGAACTTGTTGGCTAATCCAAATTCAACGAATACTGTAACTAAGATATTCTTGAATTTGCCCAGCCGAGATCCGTCCTGGATATGGCCACAACGTGAGGCTCCCTACAAGCCTCCTACCGAGACAGTTTCAGATCCTGTTACCACCCCCCCAGCATCCGATCCTGTTACTGGTTTAGATCCCACAATACCACCTCCAACAAGTGGGCTTCCAGAAATAGATCCCACGCTTCCCTCTCCCACACTTGGCCGAATCAACTATACTGCCAAAACTTACACTGCAGTTATTCCCATGACCGTTCCTGAAGAGAATATGGGGGATTCCACTATCTTTTACCTTCAGCGTACAGGTCAAACCACTATCGAAAGCTTCCCCATTGCGGCTTCGAACTCAGCGTCAACCTCAATTTCGATTTCACTTGGTGAAAATGGCAAACCTCCCATTCCTGGCGACTATATTTTCTGGGCCGCTTTCAAGAACCGAAACGGATCGGGAATTGGGCCGCTTTCTGGAAGTGTTAAATTAACCCTAACTGACTAAACTAACAAATTTCACATTAAGGGGGTACCTCTGGTATCCCCTTACTTATAACTTCTGATATATCTAAAGAAAAAGTATACAACGAAAGTTATACTTTCCGATTAGTACCAAAAAGGAGGGCAGTAGTTGCCCTCCTTTTAACACGCCTTCATTTCTTAGTTTGTTTACTTCAACTCAACAACTGTAACCCCAGAGTCCCCTTCTCCATATTCCCCTAGCCTAAAACTTCGTACATGTGGATGACCTCGTAGGAAATCCTGTATACCCGCACGCATGGCTCCCGTTCCTTTGCCATGAATAACGTAAATCAAGCCAACTCCACTAAGAACGGCGTCATCTAGATATTTGTCTAAAACTTCCGTGCCCTCTTCGACCAACATCCCTCTTAGATCAATCTCGCTGCGAATCTCCTCCGCTTTTTGAAACCCGATATTCACGTCTCGTGAGTATTTGGGTCGGATCTTCTTCTCCTCATTGGTTAACTTTAATTCCACCAGCGGAACCATGACTTTCATAATTCCTGCTTGAACTAGCACTTCACCATTGGCATTAGGGAGCTTAATGACCTGCCCTTTCTGCCTAAGTTTCGTCATCTGAACCGTCTGCCCTAGCTTGATCTGATCTGCCACTAGTCCGCTGCCAGGACGTTGTACCTTTCGACCCTTGTCAAGCCTGGCTGAGATTCGATGAAATCCCTGGCGTGCCTTTTCAATATCTTGTTGTTGTTTGTTTTCCTTCTTAAGAGCTGCTTTCAACTCTTCGATTATGGCATCCGCTTCCCGTCTAGCCTGTCGAACAAGCTCACTAGCCTCATCCTTGGCCATACTTAAGAGTAGTTCATATTCCTCATCTAAGAGAATAGACTTTTCTTCCAAAGCTTTACTTTGCCGCTCGACCGCTTGTCGCCCAGTTTTAACTTTTTGTTTCTCCAATTCGATCTCTCGGTGAGTCTCTCCTAAGTTTTCAATGAGATCTGCCACCTGCATTTCTCGTTCCGTCACAAAGGTATTCGCCTTTTCAAGGACCTGTTCACTCAAACCCAACCGTCCAGCGATAGTAAAGGCATTACTCTTACCGGGAATTCCGATCAACAGCCGATAGGTTGGACGCAACGTCTCTGTATCAAATTCCACTGATGCATTTTTGACGCGCGGTGTTTCATAGGCGAACGTCTTAAGTGCTCCATAGTGAGTTGTTGATACCGTTCGGCAGCCTCTTTCATGAAGTTCAGCCAAAATACCCATCGCGAGAGCTGCTCCCTCCGTCGGGTCAGTTCCTGCCCCTACCTCATCAAGTAAAACCAAAGAACGCTCGTCTGAACGGTCAATAATTTCTACAATGTTTTTCATATGACCCGAGAAGGTACTTAAGGATTGCTCCACACTTTGTTCGTCTCCAATATCTGCAAAGATCTGGGTAAAAACTCCCATTCGAGAATCATTTTCTGCTGGAATATGAAGACCCGACTGAGTCATAGCCGCCATTAAGCCGACCACTTTTAAGGCCACCGTTTTTCCCCCAGTATTGGGTCCCGTAACCACTAACGTATCAAAATCAATCCCTAACTCCAGCGAGAGAGGGACAACCTTTCCTAATATCAACGGATGCCGCGCCTGAACCAGCTTCATCTGTTGACCCTTTACCAATTCCGGCGCACCTGCGTTCATTGCCACACTTAACTGCGCTTTGGCAACCACCAGATCTAATTTAGCCAGAGCTTCATGTAGCTCTGCCACTGCATCCACACGTGCCTCAATTTGTGATGAGAGCATTTGCAGAATTCGCATGACCTCACGTTGTTCCTTCAAAATCACTTCGCGCAGTTCATTCCCTAGATGTACTACTGGCATGGGTTCAATAAAAAGGGTTGCTCCGCTCGCCGATTGATCGTGTACAATACCAGGAAATGCTGTGCGGTATTCCTGTTTTATAGGCAAAACATAACGATCTGAACGTTGAGTGATAATAGGATCCTGCAGCATTTTCTGATACGCAGAATTCCGCAGGGTTGCCTCCAGGCTTTCCCTAATACGATTCTGAAGACGATTAAGGGCACGCCTTAAGTCTGCCAGTTCCGGGGAGGCACTGTCCGCGACCTTTCCATCCTCCGCAATGCAACGAGAGATTTCGTCTTCTAGATCTTTCTGTGGTTCGATGGGTAACACGATCTCCCATAACCCAGGGAAACCCTCATTAAGTTCTAGAAGAAGTAGTTTTATTTTCCGTCCTACTCTCAGCGTATCTCGAATCTCGAGTAATTCCTCACCGTGGATTACCCCGCCACGTAAACAACGCTCAATATAGGGACGAATTTCTTTAGCACCGCGGACAGAGAAGAGGGGGTTTCCTCGCAAAAGATTCTTTCCTTCTTCCGTCTCCTGCAGTGCCAAGCGTACCGATTCCCAATCAATAAACGGTATTAGTCCAACGGCCAGTTCCTTGGCCCGAGGAAGGATACAATATTCAGCCAGACTTGATAAGACCTTTGGAAAGTCTAGCTTATTTAGAACTTTTTCTTCGATTCCCATAGTTCCTCCTTTGCGCTGGCTATGACTTGAACAAGGATGTATGGACAATCCTTTCAACTAGATTAACCTACAACACGCCGCGGAAGAAATGCCCTTTCGTAAATCCCTCAGGGAAAAGAGACGTTAGCTCCGACATCCCCTCTTCTGACGTCCATGAGAACTTCTTGTTTTCACACAATGTATCCCAGGCCTCAACAAACAAACGGACAATCTGCCGGACTTGCTCAGGAGTTTGCCGAGTCAATTGCAAGCGAACAGTTGAAATCCCCATGCGCCGAATTTGGGCCAGCTCTTCATACAAGTTAAGTATTTTAACATTGAAAAGGTGCATCCGGCACTCCTGATCCGTTTCCACTGGAAAATCATAGCGCAGGCGATCGCGCAAATAATGCGGTTCTTTCACACACGTTCCGGTGCAGCGTTCCCCTTTTTTCCCACCCAGCGTTGATCCGATCGGACAGTATTCGCTCACCATCATTTCGAGGTCTCCAAACGCCAGCAGCTCCACAGCTGGCCACTTCGCTAAATGGGCAAGTTGTTCGTGATGCACTTCAGGTGAAAGGGTCACCTTTTTAGCACCCCTGCGCCAAAAATAGGCAAGACTAGCTTCGTTAAACACATTTAAGGAGTAATCCACTTCAAACGGCCAATTCTCATCAACGGTCTTCAAAATTTCTAGTTCGCCGAGGTTGGAAATCATCAGCTTCGGTTTCCTGTCCCACTCCGTCGCTTTTTTCAGGTCTAACAGAAGGCTTGAACTCTGAGCCTGATTTAAGATGCGTGGTAACCGCCAAGCGCAATCGATTCCCTGTTTCCTGCAGATCTCGAAGCTATTCCGAATCTCCTCCAGCGAAAAGCCGCGCCGGGAACGCCAATGTTCCCCACCGATGAGTACTCGCTTTGCTCCCGCCTTTAGGGCAGCTTGTAGCGTTTCGTTGTCACTTACAGCTACTGAAATTCGGGGGATGACTGTTTCCCTCAAACTTGCCCGCTCTTCAGCCTGACGCTGTTTCCATTTTTCTACTCTCTGTCTATAAGTTTGTCGGGCAACCCTTTGCCGAGGCACTTCTTTCAGTAACTCTTCAACGGCTGAACGGCGCATTTCATTCAGATCACTTACTGGCAGCATGGTACCTTCTTCAATCTCCAACTCCAAGTCATTTAGCCAAAAGGGTGTTGTCCCTAATCGCCCTAACTGCTGGAAGGCATAATCCCGCGTCAGCGGCCGTTTTAAAGCTTTCTGAGCTAAGCCCGTCGAATAAACGGTTACTCTCCGCCCACTCTCGATGACTTCTAACCGCAATTTATCTCCAACGTGCCCCACTAAACGCATGTTCAATGGACCTTTACGTTGCTCCCGTCCCTCTTGGAAGCTTTCCCGAGCCTTTTCCATTAACAACGCATCATTGGTCTTAAAGACTCTGTCTCCAGGCTGGGCCATGCCAAAGAATTCAATTTGAATAGTTTCCCCGGGTTTTCCTTCTTCGACCTCTGTCTGATCCCGCCAAATTGAACCTACTGTGACTCCTTCACGTCCACGACCTGTCCAAAACTCGATCCCATCACCAGAGTGCAAAGCGGCCTCCAGTTTGAGAGATAATCGTCCCGCCTCTAAGCGAGCCACTCGCCCAAGACGTGTCCCTCGGTTGTTCGGACGACTATAGCTCATAAGCTCCGCGCCGAGGTTCTCCCTGAAATACCCGCTTGTGAAATCCCGGTTAAAGACCTGCAACAATTCCTGATGTTCACTCGAAGTAAGCAAAGGACCAACCGCCTCAGTTTCCAGCTGATCTTCCATCCGCTTTAAGGCTTGCCGATAGAGCCGAATCACGGTCGCCACGTACTCGGGCCGTTTCATTCTCCCCTCAATTTTAAGAGAATAAATTCCGATTCGTTTCAACTCTGCAAGTTCTTCGGCTAAGTTCAAATCCCGAGGGCTAAGCAAATGTTCTCCTGGGCTTTTTGTGGCTAAAAGGTTCTTTTTCTCTTTGTTGACGAGCTGATACGTCATCCGACAAGGTTGGGCACATGTACCTCGATTTCCGCTCCGCCCCCCAATAAAGCTCGACATCAGACATTGCCCAGAATAACCTATGCAAAGTGCGCCGTGCACAAAAACCTCAATATCTAGCGACGTATTTTCTGCAATCATTTTCATTTCAGCGGCTGAGGTCTCCCTAGCCAACACCACACGACGAAAGCCAAGAGATTCCAAATGCTGAACTCCCCAGCTTGTGTTCACCGTCATTTGTGTACTCGCATGGGTTTCCATTTCTGGAAGAATTGTATGAATTAATTCCGCGACTCCAACATCTTGTAAAATCACGGCATCAACACCTATTTCGTGCAAGGAGTAAAGATAGTCCACCAGTTCCTGGAACTCTTGATCCGCAATCAGAATATTAACCGTCACAAACACTTTAACCTGTCGTTCATGAGCATAACGAACAGCTTTTTGTAGTTCTTCTAAATCAAAATTTGCAGCGCTTGCTCGAGCACTAAAGCTTTTACCGCCCAGGTAAACCGCATCCGCGCCATTTTCCACCGCCGCCTTAAATGCCTCGAAACCTCCTGCTGGGGCTAAAAGTTCTAGCGGTCGAGATTGATTTTTTATGATTTCATCCATGTAATTACTTCCCCTGTTTCTACATTTGCCCTTATTTAATTCCCATCCTCTGCTCAGGACTGGACAACAACCTTATTATAATTGTTTCCCTATAATTTGTACAATTTGTGCTTTGTAAACTTGGAGTGACCTCAGTCATCTCGTTGAGAATGTATTTGCTAAGTTGCAAGAGTGTACGACAAAGATGAAACGGTTTAAGAGTATATTTGGAGGACTTGAAATCCTAAAGCTACACAAAAAATGAGGTACACCTTAAATCAGTGTACCTCATTTTTTAAAGCCCTTCAGTATTCAACTTTTCCATTGCATATTCCTGACCATCCCAATGGACTATCATTGTGTACCGTATACGTTTATCTTGTAGATTGTCGTTTTGACAATCTACATAACTGTCAACTTGAAATCTATCTCCGCCTAAATTTTTAATGTAGCTATCCGTTAAGTAAGCAAATTTTTTATCACCCTGGGTTGGTATTTGGTAGTTAATAATATTCTTAGACGATTCGAATACATTAATCATAATGCTCTCTGAATTATTGTATCCTACCTTGAACGCCACTGTTGAAGACAAGAAGACCACTAAAAGTAATAGATATAAGTGTTTCCTCTTCATTTGATCTCTGCCCCTTCCGTTTGGAATTTTCATCTAGTAAATTTAATTATTCTGCCCGATCCGCTGCTGATACCACCAGATACAATTCCAGAGTATAAATATGTTAGGGCTAAAGTCCCAGTTGATATATTTTTAGTATATATGGAGGCAGCACGAGTGGATATAAGGCCATAGCCCCAATCTTAGAAAGACCAGTCCTAGTTCATTGGTCCTAGTCCTCCTGATCTATAAAAGGAAAACCCTCAGAGGCCTTGCTCAATTTGATATGCTCCCTTTGTGGT
>NZ_AGAF01000220.1 GCF_000224515.1 Desulfosporosinus sp. OT
GCAGAGCAACAACGTTTCCTCCCACTAAACACTCTCCCAGCTTTTTACCCCACTCTCGAGTTTGCTCAACCGTTAAACTCGTAACCCTATAGTCCATGCTGCTCTATTCCTCCTAAATACAAACTTCTTTAGTGTACCCTGTTTGGATAAGGAATATAGTAAACTTTCGAAACTTACGGAACTACGCATGATAAAATTTAAATTTCATTATGCGCTTAAGTTGAGACAATCTATGAACCTAGTGAGCAATAGACGATATGTACGATATGAACAATATATAAACTCAAACTATATAATACTAACCTCAAGCCTCGATTTGAACGGGTGGCAACGCGATCCTGCCAAAGGTATTCGTTCCCCAAACGCCTAAAACAATCAGCGTTATGCCCAATGCCTGAATCCAACCAAACGGCTCTCCCCTGAAAAAAACACCCGAAAAAACAGACACGACTGTAATAAGATTCAAAATTGGTGCGGTTTGCGAAACGGGCAATTTTGCAAACATATAATTCGAAAGAAAGAAAGCAAGCACTGATGATAAAGCACCTAGATAAAGAATCGCCCATAAAACACTCGGTAACTGAAGCGGGCTTAAATAGGTTAAGAACGACCCTTCACCAACGCTTTGCCCGACACCTAGTACATTAAAGATCACTGTTCCCGCCCACATCATAATAAATGTAATCTCTAAGGGAGTAAACCTCTTTGAAGAATGTCTTGCCAGGATACTGTACGCGCCAGCAGCCAAAACAGCTAAAAGAAGAGCCAGTATCCCCCAAAGATGCTCTCCAAACTGGGGTTTTCCTTGAGCAGACACGATCAGTAACACGCCAAACACAGAGGCACTAATCGAAATAATCTGCTTTACATTGAGCTTTTCTTTGAGAAAAATTGAAGCCATGCTGGCTATAGCCACTGGAACTAGAGCGATAACCATACCCGCCTCAGACGCTGAAGTCCACTTGACTCCCCAAGTCTCCCCAATGAAATAGAGTCCTGGTTGAAAGAGCGCCAAGAGAAGCAGAGAGGATATCGGTTTTCCCTTAAGCTTGATCCGTACCACACCTGTCAACTTTAATAATGTAAGAAAAAGTGCAGCGACTCCAAATCGAAAACCCAGAAGCTGCAGCGGAAAGGTATGATCCAAGGTCTCCTTAGTAAATAAAAAGGAGAAACCCCAGATTATCGCCATCCCGATTCCTGCAAAAATAGGAAGTCCTGAAGATGATTTAGCACTCATTAGCTTATTCCATCTTCCTTAGGCTCAGGGTTTACAACCTTACCGTCAATGATCACATAAAGCGGGCGAGCGGTTAAAATAAATGGATGCTCATTCCAGATGACAATATCCGCATCTTTTCCAACCTCAAGAGAGCCTATTCGATCGGACACCCCTAAGATCTCTGCCGAATTGATGGTGATGGCTCGCAAGGCATCTGCCTCATCCATCCCTGCTTTACATGCTAGGGCCGCAC
>NZ_AGAF01000219.1 GCF_000224515.1 Desulfosporosinus sp. OT
CACGCATACTTCCTTGCTTTCAGAAGCTGGTGTTGGACTGAAAGAGATCATGCGACGACTCGGATACAAAGACGATGATACTACTCGGCATGTCTATATGCACGTTACTAAGTCGATGAAAAAAGAGTCCTCTCGTAAGTTCAGTGAACTCATGAGAGGACTCCGTAAAAATTCTTTATAAGTTGGCAGTAAATTGGCAGCACTGCCAATCTTCAGAGTCTAGAAGCCTTGGTATACAGGGTTTTTAGGCTCTTATTACATCATGCCACCCATATCTTTAGCTATCTGTAACATCTTTATTGTCATTTCATAGTGTCCATACATTTCGTAAAAATGGCATAAAATAAGGATTCTTGCATTTTAATATCTGTAACATCTTATGGTTTCAGACGCATCTATTTTTAGCTTTTGTGAGCAAAATGTGAGCAATCCAATTTTCTTATTACGTTCAATGCAGTCAATTTCTTTCCCGAAGTATAAGCAATTAGGGTCAATAGAATATAAATTCCTTAGCTTTTCTGACAATTCTCGCGGAATTAAAGATGAATCATTTTCGAATGCTTTAATAGAATTTACGTTGACATCACAATGTAAAGCTACTTCCTCTATGGATTTGCATAGTTCTCTCGCGGTGCGTAAGGTAATTTCAAACATATTCCATTCCCCCTTCATTTAACACTTGCCGAAGGAGGGTAAAACTGGATATAATCAAAGAGTAAGAACCCTTCTTCGGGAGTGAGTTTTTATCTGGGAAGTCCTTAACTCTTGCTGGGGTACCGGGCTTCCTTGTTATTTCGTGACCTTTGTTTTTGTAGACTTTCTCTCGCTAACCGGCTTTTTCAATGGCTCAACAATCAGTCCGTCCTCCCCTTGCATAACTCTGAATTTCTCTCCATTGAACTGAAATAACTCACCCATGTTGAGTCCTGATTCATCCAGACCGCTCACCATACTGATCTTACGCCTGGTCCATGTTTCTCCCTCATCCCCGCTAACCTTTACTTCGACTAGTACCTTTGAGGGATCAAGAAATTCATTTTCGAACTCATCCTCTTTAATCTTCGTTTTTGTTCCCATAATACAGCCCCCTATCAGAACACTCTTTCTATATTAGAACACTTGTTCCATTGTTGTTCAAGGGGTAATTTGTCGAAGGGCAATTTATTACTTCTGTGACTCCTCGTAAAGCTCTCTCGCTTCAACTCCTAATGCTCCCGCTATTATTGCTACAGTTTTAATTTTAGGTCGCTGATCCCCCTCTTCAATAGCCGCGATATATCCCTTTCTTAACCCGGCCGCTTTGGCTAGGTCCTTTTGTGTCCATCCCCTCTCCTGGTGATGTTAGGCGTCGGATCATAGTTGGCTGAAATGATTACAAGTTCTGTTGGTAAGGGACAGATTTCAACTATGATCCGAACAGGATCGCTTATTGCAGCTATAATTTCCGTAGTTACCGTGGCGTGGAACTGCTAAGCTTATTTTTCAACTTTACTCAAGGAAAATTGTGATATGGTTAAGTGGTTCGCCGATTTAATGCTAATAGGTATTGTGGGATTCGTTACTTATGTATTATGTATTGCTGTTGAAAGGAAAACTATTGGGCAGTTGATAATCCTTGTATGTATTCTTTTGGTAGCCAATAAAACTATCGTCGATCTAAAACCTGTTATCGATAAGCTGTATGAAGCAAAGCAAGAATTTGATGATATTCAAGAGTTTAAAGATCAGATTGGTAATTCACCTATTTTAAATTGGGCACCAGGGACAGGATTAATTAGGGAGCAGGAGTGGGCTAAGTGAAAATTTTAATAATCTCTCCCATCCCCACTCCTTGTCCCTCGGACTCCCTTAATCCTCTCCCTCTTACCCTCTCTTTCTGAAAATATTTACTTGATTTTAGCTAGTTTTAGCTTGTACATTGGTCCATCTACAGACCAAGTGACGGACCATACAAAGGACCAATCCGAGGACCATTGCAAAACTTATCGTAAAACCATTAATCCTGTCGAAGTGCAGGAAATCCAATGCTAAACGTAAAAATAATAAGCAATGAAGCAAAGGCCCCCAGCAACAACGCTGAGGGCCTAAACTATAGAAAGGATGATCCCATGCACGACACAACCAACTATGTCCTACTGATTGCCATTGTCATCCTCCCTATCCTTAGTGCCATCTCGCTCTATTACATCATAAAAATGGCCGTTCGAAACGGAGTCCAGGAAGCTAATGCAAGAATGCTTGAATCGGTAAGAGCCCTCGAGGATTCGACCTATGAGATAAAAAAGGGATTAAACAAAAAGGAGAGCACATAAGCTCTCCTTTAATATTCGCACTAGCCCTTGATTTAAGTGAAAACAAATATATGAATCTTACGCCCAGCCATTGGGAATGTAAATTACTTGTTCGGTTCGCCTTTAGAACAACTTTTTTCTTCAGACACCTCATTCTTTGCAAGTATCTCTACAATCACTTTCCCCAATCTAACAGCGTCTCCCATGCCTTTTTGATTTTCAAACTTGTTAACACCGACGTTTTCCACTGTAGCAGTCGGGCCACATAGCATTGCGATACCAGAAATCGGACACGTGTCGCCTACGCCACATCTAATACAAGGTACATTACCTAAAACCTTCACTCCGCCCAGATAATTCATGCCCTCCTCAACCATATAATACATAATGGCATCTTGTCCCATAGAAGATGCTGGCGGCAACTCAAGATTTTCTTCTGGCGCTGCATATGTAATAACAGAAACGGCTGGTTTTCCTTTCATATAGCCCTTTAGGTGTCGGTTAGCAAAGCATCTCTCCATGAAAGCCTTTGTCCGAGAATCTAATGATGAATACGGTGTCCATCCGCCTATCACAATTGCACTTGCTTCTCTAGCTTTTTCTATTAACATAGGGCCATCGTCATCTGTAATGGCGCATTTATTCGTGTATACGCATTTCAGACAGTGCATACAACCAGAGAACTTATAATCGCTCAATTTGATAAACTCTGTTTCTAATCCTGTTGCATTCAATATTGCCTTTACGGCGCGATCAGTGTTGCTGTTCGGAATAGGTGAGCCTGAAACTCCAAGTACTTTCATATTTTTCCTCCCCTTAAATTACATACGGTACTCTTACCTAATATCGGTTTCGCTACAGCCATAAAAAATTACTTGCTACCGTCCCTTGACGAAGTTGTTAAAGAACATATTACACCAATTTTTTCCTTATGAATGTAAAATACTTTACATTATTCAATTACTTCATTAAATAATCTTCATTAAATAATAGAAAACTGTTTTCTTGAGAGAATTAGCATGGGTCCCTAATGATAATTTTCCTCCAAACCAATTAAACGCCGTGGTTAATCCCCGACGTCTTATTTATACCTCTTTCCCCATGCTCTTGTGATTAATAGATATTGGTGGTATATCATGGTATACACAATGTAAACATGTTTACTTAAGTCAACATAGCTAATATTAAGGGTTAAATGTATACATATTTAAATGGAGGCATTAACATGTCGGAAGAAACGAAAAATAAACCACCACTTTACTCCGTCCGCACCAACGACGAGGTCATGACCGACGTAGCAGTATTAGTCGAGCGCACCGGACTTAGCCAAAAGGATCTTTTCTCGGCCATGGTAACTCAGTTCAAGAGTAACCTGCTGGCCAGCAACGAAACCGAACAGACAGAGGACATGCAGCAGCTCCGCTATCACCTCTCTCATGCTGAATCAATTTTTACTAACATGATCCAGAAGGTCCGTGACTTGAAGAATGGTTACGCGGAGAGCATCGATCAAGAGAAGCAACTGCATCAAAGTGTCATCGCCCAGGTCGAACGTGGTCGGCAGCAAGCCTAGGAAGAACGCGACAAGGCAAGGTTAGAGTTGGCCGAAATTCAGGATCAACTTAAAGAGCTGACTGAGCGAAACAGTGAACTCGAAGCGATCAATAAGTCCAATTTGACCACAATCACCCTGCTTACTGACAAGACGGAAACCTTGGAAGCACGGATCAGGACCGTAGTCGATCTGGAAGTCGAAGCGCAACAGCTCCGGACGCAGTATGCCGATAGCCAGCGACAGGTCGAAAGACTGCAGGCTGAAGCTACCCAAAGCGCACAAACTCTCGAACTCACAAAAGAGCGTATGGCTAATGCTGAAAAAGATCATGAAAAGGCTATTGCAGCAGCTCAGAAGGTTGCTGACCTGCAAATTCATGCGGCTGGGATCGAGGCTAACAATCGGGTTCTCGAGGCCACTACCAAGCTAAAAGACGAATATTCCTAAGATTGATGCCATCCAGGAGAAAAATCAATCTCTAACTGCTAGGGTTCATGAATTGGAGCTTGGGAAAAATAAACGTTAGCTGGCCAAAAATTGAACTTAAAGCAGAAGCCCGGCTCTGCCATGCCGGGCTTCTGCTTATTATTGATACCACGACCAACGACCTCTACGCATTACATTATATGGCCTGTCCAGTAAAATGTGACAAAGCGCTGGTTTTCAATATTCCATGATTTAATACTTATTCGACATCGCTTGTAATAGAATCTATTAACGAACAATCATTGAACGGAGGGGAAGCATGATTGAGTTTGATGCTCTCGACGAACAATGCCCAGAGTGTAACGGCCTTGGCAGGACAGAAAACCCAACATGGTTTGAGTACTGGCATAAAGATTTATTTCGAACTTTGGGGACTCAAGAGAAACTAAACATTGTGAAGGAAGCTGCTCCGGATCAACCTGATAAACCAATCTTTTTCATTTGTAAGGAGTGCCATGGTAAAGGCAAGGTACTTACAGCTGAGGGAAAACGACTTGTGGAGTTTATGAGGTTTTGGCTGAATCCAAATTATTAAAGGCTTACAATGATAATAGCCATTCAATAAAAGAAGCCCCCACCGTTTCGGTAAGAGCCCTATTCATTATTAATTAATTCATCGATCGATACGCCAAGCCCTGTAGCCAATTGTACCAGCTCGTGTATGCGAGGTATTCTTAATCCGGTTTCTATATTGATAAGACTTTTAAGGTTGATTCCGACATTTAAAGCTAACTCTTCCCTGGTCAAATTACGCTTTCCCCTGTAGTGAGCTATTCGCCTGCAGACGGTTTTGTTGATTATGATCAAATGTATCTTCGCCTCCCGTCTTGCATATCTGAAATTTAATGCTTAGGTAAAAGCTAATTTGTTTACCCATGATCTGTCAACGACTAAAAAAGCCCCCCGTCGTTTCTGGGGGGAGCTGAGTAGGACGAGAGATATCTTTTCCATGGTTTAGTATATTATACCCATAGTAAACAGACAGAACCCACCAGCTTACAGACTCACTGCTTGGATATAATAGAATTAAAATGGGCTGAGGCTTCTTGAGGAAATATTGACACTAACTTCATAGAGATCCACTTACCATATAGGCAACAAAAAGGAGAGTAAATATGCTCTCCTTTTCTCACGTCTTCACACCTTTCTCTTTCTTCTACCAGAGTAAAACTCATTAATCAACAGATCAAGCTTTTCGCTAATCCCTACTACTCTCGAGTCAGTAAGATCTTTATCTGCAGCAATCTTTTGCATTTGAAGTCTTAGTTCTTCTATCTGATCCAGGACCTTCAACCTAAACATCTTCTTTCAATAAAAATTCGCACTCAAACATTTTATTATTACGCACCGACAATATCAACGTGTATAAAAGGTAATGTTCTGTCGAAATCAGGCGGAAATAAAGGCCCTCATCGTTGCTAGTGAGAGCTAAAGAAGGAGGTAGTGAAAAAAGATGAGCAAATAGATAACGTAACGTCGAATAATTTAACAGAATTTTATTATTATGCTACATCTAACCTGGTAATAAATACAAAAACTCTTTAAACCCTGCATTTAAGCGGGGCTTTACTCTTTTCGCTTGAATGGATTACGAGGTAAACGCACTCTCTTCCATTAATATCCATATACTGTATTAGCTTTTCAAAATGAATAATTAAAATTTGGAGGTGAGAAGGTTTTGAGAACTGATCTTAACCATGTACACTGTTTTTGTTTTATAACATCTGTCAATGATCAACACTCTCACACTATGGCAGGAACGACTAGTTGCGGAATACCGTACGGTGCTAATCATGTTCACTGTTATAAGGGGGTCACCTCATGTGACAGAGGGCATGTTCATTGCTATTTTGGGATGACAGGCCCTGCACTTTATCTAGCAGATGGTTCTCATGTGCATTGTCACAGGGGCACAACTTCACTGACGCATAACCATATTCACCATTATTGTAGTTCAGGTTATCCGTCTTATTAATCACATCTAAAAAGGAGAGCACCTAAACTCTCCTTAACTTTTTGCAGATTAATCATGGAATGATATAATTGAAGCGAGTTTACAAAAACGAGGAGGATTAAGATGTCAAGAGAAAAACCACTTTCATTCAAGTTTATCTTACCAATACTTATGATTCTTTTATTAAGTATAGCAGGCTGCGCAAGTAACCCTAGTAATCCAAGTAAACCGAGCAATCCTGAAATCTCCTCAGGGGGATCAACTTCTCCCGCCCCAGGTATTTCGCAAAATGCTACACCTGGCAGCTCAACCGCTACAGGGGCAGAGACAAAAGCAGGAGTAGTAACTTATGAGAACTACCTTAAGATTAAGCTCGATACGACGTATGATGATGTAAAAAACATTCTTGGAGAAGGAAAGAAAAAACAATCGATGCCGACCTTATCAGGTACACCTGGGCAGACCAAGAGAAAAAAATCGTAATTGAAACAAATAAGGGTAAAGTTGAATCTAAGACTCAGTACGATCTTGGAAAAACCACACCCAAGCTTACCGCTAGACAATTCAATCAAGTCACAACGGGCATGACTGTTGATCAGGTAGTTTCCATCCTTGGGCCTGATTATCGGGAGGTCAGTTACGAAAAGTCTGCTGGTGCTATCATAAGGTCGCTTATCTGGATGATGCCTAACTCTAAGTTCATTAAGGTTAAACTGCAAAATGATAAGGTTACTGATATATATAATTTTCTAAAGTAGTCTCCCCATACTTGTAACTTGTGGAGAGGTAAAAATGACAAGGAGAGCCATTGAGCTCTCTTTTTTACATCTTCCATAGAAACCACTTGCAGGTCCCGATTTCATACTTAATCTCAAACGACCGCAACTCTCCCTTGATCTCGCTCTGGCATCGGAAGATAAGCATACGATTACCGGCGAGTTTTTCTTCGATGACTGAGACGACCTGCTCGATTTTGAGTTCCTTGTCGTTGAGTTTTATTCGGTGTGGATGGGGTGTGCCGTCAAGATCGAACCATGTAAGGACTTCGACGGGGGTGGATAGAATTTTCATTCAACCACCCTCATTTCATAATTACTTATAAATAGTTCGTTGGCCATACTGCTTTTGTCGGTTCTGCAAACTGAATACCTTACTTCTACCTGTTTAATGTTAAACCCAGAATATAACTTTCGGATCTCCGAGTGATCATTAATGCTCAATAAGAATTTCCCATCTATTTTAGCCAGGCATTCCTTCAGCCTGACGTGATCTTCCTTAGAAAATGGTTTGCTTCCTTGACTTGTATAATCAGCTAAGCCGTAATATGGCGGATCGCAATAGAAAAACGTAGAGCTTCGATCATAACTGGATATTATTTTTTCGACATCCCTATTTTCAATAATTGTATTAACCAACCTATCCCTTACGGATGTTATGTTATCCCTTACTCGCTCGAGGAGCATTGGCGGCTTCTTTAAGGGGGTAATCATAAAATCCTTCATCAATGCTCCAAAGCTGAAGTGTAATAGGTAATAGAATCTGACCGCTCGGTTTACTTCTGATGTTCCAGCGATACTTAATGTCTTGTATTTCTGAAATATCTCTCTTGAAATAAGTATATAGTCAAATGCCTGAATGAATTGTTCGGGCTTTTCTTTTACGACTCGAAAGAAGTTAACGAGTTCGGAATTAATGTCATTACGTCAGAAGACTGTTTTTCGAAGAGGACCCAGCCAGCACCGCCGAAGGGCTCGCAATAACATATATGCTTTGGTATCATTTCCACAATGGTTTTTCTTAGTCTATATTTGCCGCCCATCCATTTGATTGGACTATTCACGTTGATCCCCCTTACTAGCCCAGCAAAAAATTAGCCGCAATTTGGAAACGCCAAATTGTGGCTAATTTTTTGCTGAAAACTTGCGATTTTACGTGTTAAATTTATTTTTCAACTCCAAAATGGAACCCCTTACCAATTAAGGCAGGAGAACTTTTTGACGCCTGTGTCCGGAGGTTTATTGCGCAATGCCCGATGGGCTTAACTTCTCCTATTTAATCTAATGCATAATCAAATTTCTACGGTGCATTATAACCTTATTCAATTGTGTGTAGTATTATTATTGGAGGAACTTAGTGAAGAAACCTTATTTTATTATACTAGCTGTAATATTTGCATATGCGTTATTCCGAGGCAGTTACTGGGTTGCCACTCTACCAGGGTCATGCGTGGTTTGTCATGAGATTAAACCTTACTTTACTTCTTGGAAGAAGTCTCCTCATAGTAGTATACCTTGCATGAAATGTCATGAGAAAAGGGGTCCGTTTGGTAAGATTGAAAGTACTTTAAAGCACGGGATAAGAGGTATGTATCTTCAAATGACCGGGGAATTTGGTTCTCTCAAGCCGGGAAACGAAAGTCTTCCAATTAACAATTGCATTACATGTCACATAGGAAAAATAAAATCTTATAAAGATACTCCCCTAATGCCGAAAGATCATCTAGAATTACTGAGAAAAGACTCGCCTTGTATTAACTGCCATCGTGATACAGGTCATGAAACAGGATTAGCGGCTAATGATGTAGATGTATTTGAAAATAATAAATAGCAAACGATCGGGTAGGAGGTCACCCATTATTTGAGTGACCGACCTCCCACACCACCGTGCGTACCGTTAGGTACACGGCGGTTCCTTAGTTTACGCTGTGACTTGTCGATAATACTCTGAAAAGAATATAAATTCAAACCCTTTAATAACATTGTTCGTTAGGGATTTGGATAGGATTGGGCTATTGGTTGTTCTCCAGTAGCTCTTTCTTGTGTTTGCGTATTCCCATGCTTTCTGTTCATGGATTCCCAGCGATTTAAGCATTTTCAGCTTTGTCTTCACTCGTTTCCACTGCTTCCAGTAAATCATGCGGATCCGCCTTCTCATCCATTCATCAGTTTGCAAGAGCAACTTCTTCATGTCCGCTAACTTGAAGTAATTTATCCACCCCATGATGTAGCGTCTAAGTTTTGTGGCTCTGAGTTCATTTCCCATTCCGTTGCTTCTGGAAGTGAATTCTTTAACCATGCCGCGCATCTTCACCACCGATTTTGGATGTATTCTGATCCTCGTTTTGCCTTTCATTTGGTAAAACGGAATCCAAGAAACTTCACCTTTCCTACGTAGTCGACCACTGTTTTCTCCCGATTCACTTTAAGAAATAGTTTCTTCTCGATGAAGGGTAAGATATTGTTTAGTGTACGTTTTGCGCTTCTCCTACTCTTGCAGAAGATCATCATATCGTCCGCGTACCGGACAAATCTGTGGCCCCTTCTTTCAAGTTCCTTGTCCAGTTCATTCAACATGATGTTACTAAGAATTGGACTTAACGGGCCTCCCTGAGGTACGCCGACTTCTGTTTCTTCAAAGCGTTTTCTGATCACGACTCCTGCTCTCAGGTATTTGTGGACCAGCGATATGACTCTCCCATCTTTGATGGTTCTTGATAGTACTTCTATCAGTTTGCTTTGATTCACCGTATCGAAGTACTTTTCCAAATCCATATCTACCACATATTTGTATCCTTCATCTATGTTGTCTGACATTTCCTGATGGCATCATGAGCGCTTCGTCCGGGTCTAAATCCATAGCTATTGTCGGAGAACTGCTTCTCGAAGATCGGTGTGAACTGTTGGGCTATCGCTTGCTGTACCACTCGGTCTACTACTGTAGGTATTCCAAGATTTCTTTTCTTTCCGTCTTCCTTTGGTATTTCTACCCTTCTGACGGGATTAGGACGGTATTTTCCGTCCAAGATTGACTGCCTGAGTTGGCTTCCGTTTTCTTTGAGATATCGCAGAAGTTCATCCACTCCCATCCCATCGACTCCGTAAGCTCCTTTGTTTGACTTGACTCTCTTGAACGTATGGTTCATGTTGTCTTTGCCTACTACTCCCTCAAGTAATCGTTCCTTCGAATGGTTTGCGTCGGTGCTGTTGTTTTCAGTGATCCTCACAGAACTGTGCGCTCCCGCATATCCTTCGTGTTCCGCACTATTCTTTTGGGGTGAGCCTTCCTTTTGACTTTCATCTGCTGGAAGTTGGCTGAACTTCGCTTCACTCCCTCAGACATACGCATACTTCTTTGTTGGCTGAAGCCGGAGCGACTTTACCGAAAATAATGGATAGACTAGGGCATGTCGACGATGCTACAACAAGGACAATTTACCTTCATATAACTAAGCCCAAAAAGAAAGAGACGTCTCAAAAGTTCAGCGAACTAATGAAAACGTCTCTTATAAAAAATTTGCCATTGTGAGCAAAATGTGAGCATTTATGGTTGCCTATGATGCAGAGTCCAGTAACACCAATGATTACATGGCTCTTATTACATCATGCCACCCATTCCGCCCATGCCGCCCATTCCGCCCATAGCGGGTGCTCCGCCATCTTTTGACGGAATGTCGGAGACCAGGCACTCCGTAGTTAGGAGCATAGCAGCAATGGAACCTGCATTTTGCAAGGCCGAACGAGTAACTTTCGCTGGGTCAACAATACCAGCGGCAATCATGTCTTCATAAACTTCGGTTAAGGCGTTGAAACCAGTACCTCGATTGGAGGAACGAACCTTCTCAACCACAACGGATCCTTCGTGTCCAGCGTTATTGGCAATTTGACGGAGTGGTTCTTCAAGTGCACGTCGAATGATGTTCACACCTGTTGCTTCGTCTCCAACCAAATTGAGTGAATCTAAGGCTTGGAGGGCATCAATTAAGGTAGTACCTCCACCAGAAACGATACCCTCTTCAACTGCTGCGCGGGTCGCTGCCAAGGCATCTTCAATTCGGAGTTTCTTCTCCTTCATTTCAGTTTCAGTTGCTGCACCGACTTGGATAACCGCAACGCCGCCAGCTAATTTTGCCAAACGTTCTTGGAGCTTTTCACGATCAAAATCAGAAGTAGTTTCTTCAATTTGTCGTTTGAGGGCTTCCACACGATTCTTAATATTTTCAATGCTTCCGGATCCTTCGACAAGCGTAGTTTCCTCTTTAGTAACGCGGACTTGACGGGCACGTCCGAGCATGTCAATTGTGGTGTTTTCTAACTTTAAGCCGAGATCTTCAGTGATGACTGTTCCGCCCGTAAGCACAGCAATATCTTCAAGCATCGCTTTACGACGATCACCGAAACCAGGAGCCTTAACACCAACACAAACGAACGTTCCGCGTAATTTGTTGACAACGAGGGTTGCTAAAGCCTCCCCGTCGATATCTTCTGCAATGATCATTAGTTGACGACCAGCTTGTACTACTTTTTCCAGTACTGGTAAAACATCTTGAATTGCACTGATTTTTTTATCAGTAATCAGGATGTAAGGATCATTAAGTATTGCTTCCATTTTTTCAGTGTCGGTAATCATATACGCTGAAATATAGCCACGATCAAATTGCATTCCTTCAACTACTTCAAGCTCTGTCGTCATGCCTTTAGCTTCTTCTACAGTAATGACGCCATCTTTGCCAACTTTCTCCATAGCTTCAGCAATAAGCGCCCCAATATTTTTATCACTGGCAGAAATCGAAGCAACTTGAGCAATAGCTTCGCTCGTCTCAACGAGTTTTGCATTGGCTTTGATGTCAGCTACAACGACATCCACTGCTTGCTCAATCCCACGTTTAATCCCCATAGGATTTGCACCAGCAGCGACATTCTTGAGCCCTTCACGAATGATTGCTTGCGCTAAAACTGTAGCCGTCGTTGTACCATCCCCAGCCACATCATTGGTTTTAGTCGCCACTTCTTTAACGAGCTGTGCACCCATATTCTCAAATGGATCTTCCAATTCAATATCACGAGCAATCGTTACACCATCGTTCGTAATTAAAGGAGATCCGAATTTTTTGTCAAGTACAACATTGCGACCTTTAGGTCCTAAGGTTACACGTACAGCTTCTGCAAGAGCATTGACACCGCGTTCTAAAGCATGACGTGCTTCTTGATTAAAAATAATTTGTTTTGCCAACGTATGTTCACTCCTTAAATTTGAAATTAAATCATATTAATTTGAGTCTTATAAATCTAGCCAATAATAGCCAAAATATCTGCTTCTTTCAGAATTAAGTACTCTTCGCCCTCATACTTAACTTCGGTGCCGGCATATTTGGAATAAATTACTCTATCGCTTACTTTAACGTCAAGAGCAATGCGAACACCCTTTTCCATTTTACCAGGACCTACAGCGACTACTTCGCCCTCTTGTGGCTTTTCCTTAGCGGTATCTGGCATAATGATTCCGCTCTTAGTTTTTTCTTCCATCGGGAGTGCTTTAATGATCACCCGGTCTGCGAGAGGTTTAATGTTCATGAAGAAAAGTCCCTCCTTAATGTTTTTAATTAATATTTTATTTAATATTTGTTAGCACTCGACTCTGTTGAGTGCTAACAATATATCTATAATAATATGCAAGGGACCGCCGGAAAGCAACCCCCCCAATCTTTGAAAAACATGATTTTATCTTAAAAATTCTTCTGATATCGTTTAAATACTAACTATTTCAGGCTCTAGTTATAATTAATGCTTTCAAGGCCCCCCCCGGAGCGCATTACCACATCATCTAACCACTATATTGCCCCGATTTCCATTCTTTTATTCATGATTATGTCTCCATCATCAATTTTTGCTGACGCTGAGAAACTTCCTCGAACATAGACCCCAACGCTTCACAAACTCTGGGATTTTCCAGATTAAGAAGATATATCTTTGTTTTTCCAATTTTTAAATTTGAATCCAAATGTTCCTGCTCAATGAGCATATTTTCTTTTAAGGTATAACGAATAAAATCTTTAACTTGTGGAACAGATCGTCCCAGAAGTTCTGTCAAAGCAGCTCTCGCTTTCGTTGACGCAACGTAAGGCAAGCGAGTCTGAAGGCTTCCTATAACTTGGATCCCTTGATCCAAATCGTTCTCTGCACGATACTCTGTTTCAGGTTTTTCATGGAGTAGCCACTGTAAGATATCTTCCCCTTCGCTGTATGGTTGGAGGGCATGATGAACGCTTCCAGTTACGCCAATTACTTTTACTTCTTTTCCCCAAGCCCGAACCTTTCTCACGAATGAAAGAAAGTCTCCATCCCCCGTCAACAATAAATACATATCAAAAGTAGACGTTCGTGTAAGCAATATTTCTTGAGCTTCGAGCATTAACTCCAGATCCGCTGCATTATGGCGGAGTCCCGTACTGGCATAATTGTTTTTCCCAAAGACATGTCGCGTAAAAACATTTGTCTTTTGGAACGTCGTTTGTGTTCTCCAGAACTCTTCTCTATCGAAGTTAGCGTAAAGATAGATCGCCAATAAATCCACTTTATTACGCGCTGCGTAATATCGTAAATACTCTTCCAATTGCTCGGGTGTTAATTCATAACCCCGCTCAAGTAATCCTGTCCAGATATTTTCGTAATCGACAAACGCTATGGCTTTCACAACTTTCCACCTCACAAGCCCCTATGTCTACAATATCATACGCAAGAATCTGGACAGACGTGACAAGCCGAATCAACGTTTAAGGGGTATGCATCAATTAAGCATACCCCTTAGAACGTTAATGTTAGCCAGGTTTCACCGTTGTTGCGCATTCACTGGCTTCCCCTTTAAGAATCTGAATCCCATGGGGAAGCGCTGGAGCAATCGCCGCAAAGCATTCGCGCACTGCTTTGGGGCTACCCGGCATATTAATGATGAGTGTTTGTTTCCTGAGGACTGCCACACCTCGACTTAGCATAGCCTTAGGCGTCACTTTTAAGCTTTCCATCCGCATCACTTCCGCAATACCCGGCACCATACGATCTGCCACAGCGAGTGTGGCCTCAGGCGTAACATCACGTAGTGAAAATCCGGTTCCACCAGTTGTCAATATTAAGTCCAGACTTAACTCATCCGCCCATTGTCGCATTTTTGCTGCAATTAAAGTTTGGTCGTCTGGGAGTACCACATACTCAACGACAGCCCCGTCGATTTCCTGAACAAGTTTAGCAAGAGCTGGTCCTGAGAGGTCTTCCCTTTCTCCACGCGACCCTTTATCGCTTGCAGTAATGACCCCTACTCGAAGCATTATGCTATCACCTCAATACTATCTCCTACGCGAACCGCCCCACCTTCTAATAGGCGAATAAAGATTCCTTCTTTAGGCATGACACAGTCTCCAGCTTGATAGAAAATCGCGCATTTTGTATGACATTCTTTACCGATTTGAGTGACTTCCCCGATACTTGTTTCCCCAATTTTTAACTTTGTCCCGACGGGCAGAGTAAATAATTCTATCCCTTCAGTCGTCAAGTTCTCAGCAAAATCCCCTGGTCCAACATCCAAACCTTTGTCCTGCATCGTCTTTATGCTCTCCATCGCCAGCAAACTAACCATGCGATGCCAATCTCCGCCATGTGCGTCTCCTTCAAGACCAAAGTTAACTTTCAAGATCCCTTCGCCCACATTTTTTTTACGCATCCCTTTTTTTTCACTTGTGCAAACAGCTAATATTTTGCCCATCTTATATGTCCTCACTTTCGTCCAAATGCTGCGTATTCATTTATATAGGAAACTTTAATTTATGAAAGTCCACTTTCTAATTATTTAGTTAGTCTTATCCAAGTCTTACCGCTACTTCTTCCGAAGGTCATAACTTGAAGACGGATGTTCGAGGTTAAGGCGCTAACAAGAATAGCCGAGTGTCCCAGTAGCTAAGGATTGCTGGATGCCGGAGGACCTAGACCTAGTATCGCTGAAACTAAGATTCGAACAGGGCGTTCGAGATTAGAGCACCTCAAGGATTGTGTCAGGTGCCGTGATGGCGAGAAGTGACCATATTTGAAAACAGAAGCTTAATAACCATTAGTCACGTACAAAGTGTCCACTTTTCCCCCCAAGCTTTTCGACCAAATAAATATCCCCAATTGTCATAGTTTTATCCATGGCTTTACACATGTCGTAAATAGTTAACGCAGCGACACTGACCGCTGTCAAGGCTTCCATCTCGACTCCAGTTTTCCCATGTACTTTTACTACCGCTTCAATTTTTACCTCACCGGGATCCTCTAGTTTAAACTTAAGTTTGGCTCCAGTAATCGCTAGCGGATGACACATAGGTATTAATTGAGATGTCTGCTTTGCAGCCATAATACCCGCAACTTGAGCTACCGCTAAAACATCTCCTTTGGCAATTAGCCCTAACCGGATGCGCTCCAATGTATCTGGTTTCATCTGTATCTTCCCACGCGCAACCGCAACACGAGCCGTTTCATTCTTGTCACTAACATCCACCATGCGAGCGCGACCTTCTTCATCAAAATGCGTTAAATCATCCAATTCTTACCCTCCGATCTGAGACATTACACGTACACCTTGCAATGCTTCGTCATTCATATGATGCTCAACTGGTTTATGCCAAACTGCATGGGCAAATAGATCCAATATATCTGCATCCGTGTTTCCATTCCGTAAGGCCTCACGGAGATCCACTTCATGTTTACTATGTAAACATGGTCTGAGTTTCCCATCTGCTGTCAAACGAACTCGATTGCAGGTATCGCAAAAATGGCGACTCATTGCGCTGATAAAACCAATGCTTCCCTTAAAACCATGGGGACGAAAATATTCTGCAGGCCCCCCGCCACGAATAGCGAGTTTCGGAACGTACTCTTGGATTCCCAAAAGCTCTTTCATTTCCTTAATTGGAACAAAATCAGCCCGATGCTCTGAGCTAATCCCAATTGGCATGAGTTCTATGAAACGGACGTGGAGTGGGTATTGTCTAGCTAAGTCCAAAAAACTAGGCAGCTCGTCCGAATTAAACCCTCGGACGACGACAACGTTGATTTTTACCGGATCTAAGCCTACCTCAAGCGAACGGAATACACCCTGAATCACACGTGAAACATCGCCTCCACGGGTAATATCAGCGAAATGCTCTTGATTCATGGTATCTAAGCTAATGTTAACTCGCTGAACACCCACAGCTTTTAGCTCAGCGGCCATTTCAGGGAGTAACATTCCATTGGTTGTGAGCATAAGATCCTCAACCCCCGGGAGCTGAGCCCCCTCCTGCAGGAAGTTTAATATCCCTTTCCGGACTAAGGGTTCTCCGCCTGTGATCCGAAACCGACGAAACCCCAATTGCGTACTTATCCTCATAAGTCGTAGTATCTCTTCAAAGGAAAGAATGGATTCATGCGACATCCATTGTACTCCATCAGCTGGCATACAATATTTACAGCGGAGATTACAACGATCTGTCACTGAGATTCTGAGATAGTCAATTTGCCGGTGAAATTGATCTTGCATGGCCATGCCTCTTTCCAAGCTTAGATTTCTGCAAAATAAAAAACCCCACGGTCTGTAAACAACCGGGGGATTCACTCCACCTGTCGACAGACTCCTTTCCAATAGGAGATATTACAGTTTCCCATAATACCCGAGTGCCTTGCGACACTGGTCTGGTCACCATAGCTTATGCTTTAGGGGATCCAGCTTCAGAGCAATGACGTTTGAATTTTTACTTTGATATATAATTCGTGATAAAGTATAAAAATCCTTCTATTTATCTACAAAATAATACATTTTTCTTTTTATTGAATACTATTCAGTTTTTTGTGAAACTATTGTAAACTAGAAATAGTAAGCACAAAGGAGGTTCACATGCCAAACGAAACGGTTACCCATTCTATTCTTAAAGCCAAAGGGCCACTGCTCGAATGGGTAGAAGACACAGTGATTCGAGAAGTTCCTTTGACTATACATTACAACCGCGAAGAAATTGCAACACTTTTATGTTCCCTTTCCCAAATCGAAGAACTCGTCCTTGGATTTTTATTTAACGAAGGGTTTGTCCGTTTTTCGAAGGACGTGTATGAAATTAGGCATGATCCGGTTGATCATTTGGTTTGGGTCGAAGGCAAACCGTGTCTTTTGCAAAAAGAACTTATGAGCAAACGATTTGTTTCAGCCTGTTGTGGTAAAAGTCGCGCATCATTTTGTTTCGCTAACGATGCTCTAATGGTTAAACCGCTTACTTCAAATCTTAGCATTCCACTCCAAGAAGCTTATGATTATGTAAGATTTCTCGAGAACCATCTCCCACTTTTTCAAGCAACCGGAGGTGTGCATAGCGGAGGGATAGGCTATCGAGGTGAAATCCTTCTGACGAGCTATGATATTGGCAGACATAACGTCTTTGATAAGCTTGGGGGCAGTGCCTTTCGTCAAGAATTAAATCTTGACGACCATGTGATTTTTTTTAGTGGCCGGGTTTCCTCTGAAATCCTGCTCAAAGTTGCAAAAATGAAGGTTCCTATCCTCATTGCTCGTGGAGCACCAACCGATCTCGCCCTTTCTCAAGCGACTGCTTTGAATATCACCGTTATAGGGTTTGCAAGGGAACAGCGCCTTAATATTTATACCGGTACTGATCGAATTAGCCTTTAATTAAGGCAACAACGATGGTAAAAGACGTGCGTGGATAAAGGCCTGATTGAGTAGCTTATTTTTTTTGGAAGACCTCCTCATATTCGGCGGAAGAGAAACGGGTCAGAATCCGTTCCCCAACAACGGTTATAGGAACTCCGATCTGATCCGTCACTTTTCTCATTTCTTTGAAATGCCCAGGAAATAGAATATTTTTCTCTGTAAACAAAATCCCTTTACTTGATAGAAATCGCTTGGCACGTGCACAGTATGGACAAAGGGGTAGGGTATACATTATCACTTCATGTTTCAGACTCATCACTCCATCAACTCAGATTAAATGTACGTTAACCTTAGCTTCAATGTACCACATCCCTACTTTTATGTCACGCTGGCAAATATCACTTTAGTATTATAATCAAAAAACAGATGGGCCTTTCTTTCGAAAGGCCCATCTGTTTAATACTCTAACTAATCTTTGAAATCTGTACGCCACATACTTTATACTCATACGTTTTCGTGACTTTATCATACGCTCCATTGGTTAGTTCGTTGGTCGGAGAATCAAAATAGTGGAATGTCATAAAGACCATACCTGCTGGCACCCGTTCCGTGATCTTGATTTTAGTCTTAACCTCACCACGACGAGATGACACTTTAACAACTTCACCCATCTCTAGTCCGAGTCGTTTAGCATCCAACGGATTTATCTCTGCCAACTCTTCTGGCGAATGGATTCCTAAAGATTTGGAGTGTTGTGTGAAAACATTATAATGAGAAAGCTTCCGTCCAGTGTTGAGTAAGAAAGGATACTTTTCATCAGGTAATTCATCAGGCAACTGATTATCTATCGCTACAAATTGCCCTAAGCCTCGGCTAAACTTCCCTTCATGTAAGAACTTAGTACCGGGATGTTCAGCAGAAGGTACCGGCCATTGCAACCCTTGGGTTCCTAGACGTTCGTGAGTGATCCCTGCAAATATTGGGGTAAGCGTGGCAATTTCCTGCATGACCTCTTCCGAAGATTGATACTCAAAGGGATAACCCATACGGGTCGCTAGTTCACAGATGATGTCTCCGTCTATCTTCGCATTGCCCAGAGGTTTAATCGCTTGATTAACCATTTGCACTCGCCGCTCAGTGTTGGAGAAGGTACCTGTCTTCTCAGCAAAACTAGCTCCGGGTAAGACAACATCCGCCAACTTAGCTGTTTCGGACATGAAGATTTCTTGGACTACAAGGAAATCCAGAGCCTTAAGGCCTTTGCGTACATGATTGGCATCAGCATCTGTAATGACCGGATCTTCACCTAAAACATACAAGGCTCGCAGATTTTTACTAACTGCTGCGCCAAACATATCTGGAATCGTAAATCCAGGATTGGGGTCGAGCGGAACCCCCCAAGCGGCTTCGAATTTTGCCCGTGCTTCAGGATTAGCAACTTGTTGGTAACCAGGATAGACGTTAGGCAATGCTCCCATATCGCAGGCACCTTGAACATTATTTTGCCCGCGCATAGGGTTAACACCCGAACTTTCTTTCCCAATATTACCAGTAAGCATGGCTAGGTTCGCCAAGCTCTTTACATTATCCGTACCACAGACATGTTCCGTGATCCCTAATGTATAGAAGATCTCCGCCCGTTCTGCGGTCGCGTAAAGTCTAGCAGCTTCCATAAGCTGTTCCACGGGAACTCCCGTAATTTGACTGACTAGCTCGGGAGTATATTTCTCAATCGTTTTTCGCGCTTCTTCAAAACCTTCCGTTCGTTCTTCAATGAACGCGCGATCTTCCCATCCGTTAGCGAGAATAATGTTCATAATCCCATTGATGAGAGCAATATCCGTTCCCGAACGAAGCCTTAGCCAAACATCGGCATGTTCAGCCATATTAGTGCACCGAGGATCCACCACAATCAGCTTTGAACCCTTAGCCAGTGCCTGTTTCATTTTCGTCCCAATCACGGGATGGGCTTCTGTTGGGTTAGAACCAATTACAAACATTGCTTTAGTGTTTGGAATTTCATTAATAGAGTTAGTCATTGCTCCCGAACCAAATGATATGGCCAGACCGGCCACAGTGGGAGCGTGTCAAGTCCTAGCGCAGTGATCGACATTATTGGTGCCGATGACCGCGCGCATGAATTTTTGCATAAGATAATTTTCTTCGTTAGTACAATGGGCAGAACTTAAAGCTGCAATAGAGTTTGGTCCATAGTTTTTCTTGATCTCACCTAACTTTGAGGCGACTAAATCCAGAGCTTCATCCCATTCTGCCGGGACTAATACCCCATCTTTCCTGATCAGAGGAGTTGTGATGCGATTTTTATTATAAATCATATCCATCCCAAAGCGACCTTTGACACATAAAGCCTTGCCATTAACGGGTGCATTCGGATTCGAGGTCACTCCAATGACTTTGCCGTCTTTAACATTCAGGTCAAAGTTGCAGCCTACCCCGCAAAATGGGCAGGTAGTTTGGACTTTGGATACTTCCCAAGGATGCCCTTTGCCGACCATTTGCTTTTCAACCAAGGCTCCTACTGGACAAACTGAGACGCATGATCCGCAGAAATCACAGTCAGACTCGTTATAGGATAGATTGAAAGCCGGGCCCACTTGAGCATCAAAACCACGGAATGAAAAGTCCAGAATGCTTTTTCCCTGAATTTCACTGCACGCTTTGATACATTTTCCACACAAGATACATTTATTGGGGTCCCGTAGAATGAAGGGATTCCCATCATCTATCGGTAGATTACGGCGTTCGCCTTGATAAATTTCTCCTGTGACACCATATTCATAGGCGTACTCGGCCAAAGAGCAATTGCCCATTTTTTGGCAAGTCATGCAATCTAAGGGGTGATTCGCTACTAACAGTTCCAAAATAGTTTTGCGTGCATTACGAACTTTTGGATTTTGCGTTTCTACCTTCATTCCCTGCGTTACTTGAGTAACACAAGACGGCGGAAGATTGCGCATACCTTCAATTTGTACAACGCACATGCGGCAGGCACCACCAGCAGTAAGCTCCGGGTCATGACATAAAGTGGGAATTGGAATATCATTCTGGCGACAGGCTTCAAGCACAGTCGATCCCTTCAGAACGCTGACTTCACGACCATCAATTGTTAATGTAAGCCACTCCAAAGTGTTCACTCCTCTCTGTTTGCTATCCACTAGATAATTTGGGCACTCATTTTCAGCAGTATCAAGAAACGGATAATTAAGATCGAACACCATACCCGAAAAGAGTATAAATCCATAAGTGGACAGACTCAAATAGTGTTTTTTTTAAATTGATTGACTTTTTAGATAGTTTTATATTACTTGTTTCACTAGCTATAGTCAACTATATTAAACTAAATTAAATAAGAACAAAATAAACCAAACTAATTTAGTTTTGTAAATGAGCCCCTCTTTCATTAATGTGCAAACGCACTTCGAAGAGAGGACTCCAAAAGGTAACTTTGGCACACCAGTTTCTGATCATAAAGGTTTCATTAACCCAATTATTTTAACGACATTATTATTAAAATAGAAATTGGTATTGACTTACAAGTCTTACTATTCTAGTGTTAATAAGTGTAAGGAAAGAGTAGGAAGGTGATTTATTTGACCTTAACTTTGACAGCTGCCGAAGCGGCTAAAATTCTAAAAGTTTCGACATATACCCTTTATGAGCTAGTTAAACGAGGAGAGCTTCCTGCTCACCGCATTGGACGACAACTTCGTATTGACCCTGCTGTCCTTGAGCACTATCTGCATGGAACTATGAGTAACTACAACACTCCTCCTGCGGTCACACCCTCCACAACTTCAGAAGTTATGGCCTCCAACGTTGCTGGATTGCCAATTATTCGTTTCATCGGTAGCCACGACCCTATCGTCGAGCTTCTTTTCGAGTTTCTCAAACATAGCCCTCTTCCCGTACAATTCTCTGTTTCTTATAAAGGAAGCTTGAATGGGTTAATTGCGCTTTATTGCCGAGAAGCAGAAATTACAGGGATGCACCTTTGGGATAACGCGTCGAAAGAATACAACATCTCCCACGTCAAACATGTTATCGCCGACGAATCTGTTAGTATTGTAAATTTAGTTCAACGAGAACAAGGTTTTATCGTGGCACCTGGTAATCCTTTTGATCTTCATACCTGGGACGATCTCACCAAACAAGGCGTGCGATTCATCAACCGCCAGAAAGGATCAGGGACCCGTCTACGCTTGGACTCATACCTACAAACGGAAGAAATTTCTCCCGATCGCATTCAGGGATATGGAAATGAAGAAACCACTCACTCTGCCCTCGCTTGTCTCATAGCCAATGGACAAGCCGATGTCGGCGTTGGAGTAAAAGCTGCGGCTCATAGACTTGGTCTTGATTTTATCCCCTTGTTCCAAGAACGCTATGATCTCGTTGCATTAGGACAAACCACTAAAACCATTGGTTGGAAACAGCTTATAACTGTTCTAAATTCTCCCGGATTTATCCAGGCCATTAACCAACAAAATGGGTATGATACTTCTCTGACGGGAAAAATTCTTTATAGTTGCTAATTCTTTATATACTACAAGACCCATACTTTATAATAATGCGCACGTTCAGATCTCAAAACCTGAACGTGCGCATCAAGGTCTCTGCTTATTTAACTTTGATTAGTCCCGTATTGTCTTTATCGGTTGCCGCTTACCTTAATATCTATACCTATCTTGAACAAATTATTCCTTAAGGATCGCCAACCAATCCTCCGGCGTGTTTACGTTACAGAGAATCTTACTCAAATCATCAAAACCCTGAAGTTCGGTTTCATCGACATACTTTACAGCACAAGATTGGCTGAACCCACTGACTTTAAGACAACCCGCCTCAAGATTTCTTTTTATTGTAGGAAGACAACGACGATGGTAAAAGGCATGCAATGGGTGTGTGCCGAATTGGAGTCTTGGAACGACTATATCGTACTCAGGAATCCACTTAGCAAGCAGACGGATAAGCCCCGCTTCTAAAAATGGCATATCACACGCTACAAAAAAAACCTCATCAAACGTCGCCGCTTTCAGGCCTTGATAAAGCCCTTCTAAAGGACCCTGATCAAGAATCTCGTCCTGAATAACAGGTACTTCGTATTGGCCAAATAATTCCGGTTTATTGCTGCTTATTAAAACTTCGCTAAACACCGTTTGCAAGACAGCAAGACTCCGCTCTACTAAAGGTCTTCCTTCCAGTTCGAGGAAAGCCTTATTTTTTTTCATCCGGGAGTTTTTCCCGCCGGCTAATATAATCCCCGTCGCCTTCAATTTCGGAAGTTGTTCTCCGAAGTCCTGTTGCAGCTTATTGATTTTTGAAGACCTCCTCGTATTCAATGGACGAGAAGCGGGTCTTGGCCGTGCACAATTACGGACAAAAGGGTAGTCTGTAAATAATCGCTTCTAATCCTATATTCAATTAAAGTGCCAACGCCTAACTTCAATGTACCATATTCATGCTTTCCTGTCACGCTGGCAAACTATTACGTCTACATTCCTAGACTGGTTAGTCGTTCAATCGTTGGTACCCCAATTTCGTCCCAACCCCGTTCAAGATAGTACTGAGGCAAAAGCTCAGCTAATTTATGTACTTGTCCTTTTGAAGTCCCGTCAGTTATTGAATCATTTAATAAACATTTGGGAATCATGTCCTCCGCTCCAGTATTACCAACCCTTAAATTGCGTAAGCGCTCGTTGTTCCAAATCCGCTCGCCACAAGCTAGGAGTTCCTCATCCGTGTACTTGCAACCAATCACAGCGTTGATGATCGCCGTGTAGTCGGAAAGGTCCAGGACAGATGAAGTAAACAAGCATAGCCCTACGGCATCTATAACGGCTGTAAGATCTTGAAAGATCTTACACCAGGATGTTTTTCCTTCTAGTGAGGTACAATCAAATTTTTCGGAAAGCCCTAAACGTTCTGGTGTAATCATATATCCCCTATTATGACTACCACTCCGGTTCCTTGATTCAAGCTGAAGCCCTGTCCTTCCTTGAAGATCCTGAGCTGGAAGCTCTTGTTTTTTCAACGTCTTGGATAGTTCCGAAACGCCATAGCTTTTAGTAAAGTGATAAGAACCCAATGCCATTTTAGCTCCCAACCCTTCGGAATAAGCTATTTTGCGTATCCATTCTAGCGTTCCTCTCGGATTTCCATACCTAAGAGGCGTACCATCAAGCTCCTCTGACTTTATATAGCCGAGCCGAGCCAGCTCTATACCGGTTGCAATAGTCGCTTTGACTGCAATCTTATCCAACCCTAATTTGTTGCATAAATCATTGACCTCATGAAGCGCGTCTTGATCGTAAATACCCAGATCAGAAGCAAATTCTCCTATACATTTGTACCCAGCGTTGCTGCTTTCTGCTTCATCTCCTTTGGAAAAACGTCCACAGGCGATTGGGCATTGAACGCAAACCTCACTTTGGATCAGGAGTTTTGATTTCCTAGTAAGGGTTTTAGTATTATTTCCTCTGATTTTTCTCAGTGCCGCGCTTAAAACTCGTTCCATCTCCCCAGAATTTGCAGTTTCGACCTCCCCTGTTCCACGAACCATTATCGCCTTGACATTTTTCGAGCCCATTACAGCACCCACTCCGCTGCGCCCTGCGGCACGAGATAGGTCATTCAATACCACTGCCATCAGAGAAAGGTTTTCACCTGCGGGTCCAATTGATAAAACCTTTACTGATGCATCTCCAGTGTCTTGCTTTAGAATATCTGTTGCGGTAAAGCCATCCTTACCCCAAATATGGGCAGCGTCTTTAATGTCCACCAAGTCATCCCGAATGGTAATATACACTGGGTATTCTGCTTTGCCTTCTAAAATAACCATATCATAACCAGCAAACTTAAGCTGCGACCCCCAAGAACCACTAAAGTTCGAAGAGGTGATTCTCCCATTCAGCGGTGATTTTGTCACAATCATAAATCGTCCGGATGTTGGAGCATCCGTACCTGTGAGTACTCCTGTCGCAATAAACAGTTTATTTCCAGGATCAAGTGCCTTGACGTCTGAGGATACCTCATCTGCAAACATTTTCCCAGCAAGCCCACGCCCACTTAAATATTTGCTTGCCAATTCCATGTTTAATGGCTCACTACTGGTTTTCCCTTCCGTAAGATTGATCCGTAAAATCTTCCCAGTGTACCCTCCCATGAATTCTCCCCCTGTCAACAGACTCTTTCTTACAAGACTAATAAACCATTTTGTCTAGTCGCCTGCTCTCTTTTATCTTTAAAAGTACATTCTATCTTCAAACAAGGTAAAAAAACTGGCTCCCGTATTATAAACGGGAACCAATTCATGATTCTGTCTAGCTGCCTAGCTGACTTTCTTTGTATTCAAGCTTACCATTACCTTGGTTATCTTCACCGCGCAGACCTTAAACTCCGGTATCTTGGAAATCGGGTCGCGAGCAGGGTTAGTAAGTTGATTTATAGCTACTTCCGGATAGTGGAAGGAAGTAAAGACTAATCCCGGTGTCACTCTATCACTAACTCGAACAGCCACCTCCACACTGCCTCGACGGGATGTTACCTTTACGATCTCTCCATCACAGACACCGCTATTTTCGGCATCTAAGCAGTTTATTTCTAGATATTCCTGCGGGTAGGCTACTTCTAACGCTCCGGTACGTTGGGTCATGGTGCCAGTATGGTAGTGGTAAAGACGACGACCAGTGCTCAGCACCAGTGGATATTCGTCATTAGGCATTTCATCGGGCGAAACGTATTCCACCGGGTGGAATTTTCCTAACCCCCTAGAAAATTTGCCTGAGTGCAGGTATTGGGTGCCAGGGTGCTCCGCGGTTGGACAGGGCCACTGGAGGCTTCCTTGCTCTAGACGAGCGTAGGAAATCCCTGCATAGGACGGAGTGACCCGCGCGATCTCCTCCATAATCTCTTCAGCCGATTGGTAGTGCATCGGGTACCCCATGGCCGTGGCCACCAAGCCAATGATTTCCCAGTCGTCCTTTGCGTCCCCTTCCGGTTCAACAGCCTTGCGCACCCGTTGAACACGACGTTCGGTATTGCTGAAGGTCCCGTTCTTTTCAGCAAAACTAACCGCAGGCAGAACCACATCAGCAATTTCTGCCGTTTCAGTCAAGAAGATATCTTGCACAACTAGAAAATCAAGCTTTTCGAGAGCGTGAATCACGTGAAGAGCGTCCGGATCAGACAGGATCGGGTTCTCGCCCATGACGTACATACACTTGAGCTGACCAGTGCCAGCTGCATCAAACAGTTCTCCTAAAGTAAGACCTGGCTTAGCTGGAAGGTCCTGAACACCCCATTCTGTGGCGAACTTTGTTCTGTTTTCCTCAACGGTCACAGGTTGGTAACCAGTAAATACGTTAGGCAAAGCGCCCATATCACAAGCGCCCTGGACGTTATTTTGGCCTCGCAGTGGGTTGACTCCGCTGAACTCCTTGCCGATCTGACCGCAGAGCATAGACAGGTTGGCAATAGCCATAACGTTATGTGTACCGCAGATGTGCTGGGTAATCCCCATGGTGTATAGAATCGTCGCATTCGGAGCCAACGCATAACCCCTGGCTACTGTTTTGATGGTATCTGCTGGTATACCAGTGATGCTCTCTACGTGCTCCGGCGTGTACTTGGCTACCATTTCCTTCAGGGCTTCAAACTCTTCCGTGCGCGTTGCCACAAATTCCTTGTTCCAGATCTCTTCAGCAATAATTACATTGGCCATGGCATTCAAGAGAGCAATGTCGGAGCCCGATTTAATTCGCAGGTAGTGGTGAGCCAGGTCAGCCATTTCTGTCTTTCGAGGGTCTACTACTGCCAGTGTAGCCCCGTTCCGCACTGCCTTTTTTACTTGCAACCCAATAATGGGGTGAGCCTCTGTAGTATTGGTGCCGATGGCTAGGATAAAATCCGCCCCCGCAACTTCTTGGATGGTATTAGTCATGGCACCGCTGCCAAATGCTGCCGCCAGACCGGCGACTGTGGGAGCGTGTCAGAGACGGGCACAGTGGTCTATATTATTGGTACCGAACACTGCGCGAGTAAGTTTATTCATTAAGTAGTTTTCTTCATTAGTGCAACGAGCTGAAGAAAGTACGCCAATCGCATCCGAACCAAAATTTTCCTTTACGGCACTCAATTTTTCCGCCACTAGATTAATCGCTTCTGTCCAAGAGGCCTCCACTAACTTTCCATCTTTTCTAATGAGCGGAGTTTTAAGTCGGTCAGGATGGTGGATAAAGCCGTAGCCAAACCGACCCTTTACACATAAGGCGCTGCCATTTACATCACCGTCTGTAGAGGTAATTCCCACAACTTTGCCGTTCTTTACATTCAAATCAAGGCTACATCCGGTACCACAATAAGGGCAGGTTGTCGTAACCTTTTCCATTTCCCAGCGCCGACCCTTGCCTTGCATCTTCTTCTCGGTCAATGCTCCCACTGGACAGACCGAAACACATGACCCGCAGAAAACACAGTCAGACTCGTTATAGGGCAGGTTAAAAGCCGGGCCCACTTGGACATCAAAGCCACGGAAGGAAAAATCTAAAACACTTCGTCCCTGAATCTCATCACATGCTCGAATACATTTTCCACAGGCTATGCATTTATTAGGATCCTTTATGATGAAAGGATTTGCGCTATCGATAGGCAGGTCGCGCGCCTCTCCTTGATAACGTTCTCCAGTGACACCATAATCATAGGCATACTGGGCTAACGAACAATCCCCCATCTTCTGACAAGTCATACAATCTAGCGGATGATTCGCCACCAACAGCTCCAGAATTGTTTTGCGAGCTTCGCGCACTTTTGGATTCTGAGTTTGAACCACCATACCCTGCGTAACTTGAGTGACGCAAGATGGAGGTAGATTGCGCATTCCTTCAATTTGAACGATGCATAAACGACAGGCTCCGGCGGAGGTAAGCTCCGGGTCATGGCACAAGGTGGGAATGGGGATATCATTCATACGACAGGCCTCAAGCACTGTTGTCCCCTTCGGGACGCAAACTTCCCGCCCATCAATCGTTAAGGTAAACCATTCCAAAGTGATCCACTCCTCTCTTTTTGGTTTAGTTTGGTTTAGTTTGGTTTAGATGGATTTTTAAACTGAATATGAAAAATGGGCCTTCCTAAGAAGCGCCCCTTTTTCGTCTTAAATTGTATAACATAAGCATTTAACTTAAACTTTTATTAGTCTTATCAGTCTTATTTCGTTAGGGAGTTAATTTTTTCCACGATATCACCTAACCCTAAAAATTCCCCCCACGTGACCTGAACAAACTCACCCTCTTGATTGATGAAAGGCAGTTCTGTCCGATCAGAGTTGTACCTGAAGTCCGAACCAATACGTCCTTTCAAACACAGCGGTCGGCCATTCGCCGCAGATTTTGCTGTAACACCAACAACTTTACCATTCTTGGAGTTAATGTCAAATTTGCAGCCCGAATCACAAAAAGTACAGGTGACTTCCTCAGTTGATAGCTCCCATGCTCTACCTTTGCCTATCATGTTTTTATCCATAAGGGCTCCAACAGGACAGATGGCTACACACCTGTTGCAATAAACACAGCTTGAATCCTTCAGATCGGTGTCCATAAAGGTTGAAACCTTAGCGCTAAATCCACGATAAGCAAAGCCAATCACATTACGTTCCGTTACCGCTTCACAGGTAGCAATACATTTGCCACATAATATACACTTATTAAGATCCCTTAAAATATAAGGGTTTGCGTCATCTATGGGTAGGTGGCGCTTTTCTCCCTGATATTTTTTCCCTGTTACACCATACTCATAGGCATACTCCGCCAGAGAACAGTTTCCTAATTTTTGGCAAGTCATGCAATCTAACGGATGATTGGCAACCAACAATTCCAAAATTGTTTTACGAGCATTTAAAACTTTCGGATTCTGCGTTTCGACCTTCATACCTGGGGTTACTTGTGTGACACAAGACGGAGGAAGATTGCGCATCCCTTCGATTTGAACAATGCACAAACGGCAGGCACCGGCAGCGGTCAACTCAGGGGCATGACATAAGGTCGGAATCGGAATATTATTCATGCGACAGGCCTCAAGCACCGTCGTCCCCTTCGGAACGCAGACTTCGCGCCCATCAATCGTTAACGTAAGCAACTCCAAAGTGTTTCGCTCCTCTCCGCTTATAACCGAATAACCGCGTCAAACTTGCATTTTTCCAAACAGGATCCACATTTAATACAAGCGCTCGCATCAATTTTATGCGGTTCTTTCTTCTCCCCAGTAATACAGCCAACCGGACAGTTTTTGGCGCAAAGCCCGCAGCCCTTACATTTCTCTTCATCGATCGAATAGGTGAGTAAGGCCGTGCAGACATGAGCAGGACATTTATGATCAAGAATGTGTGCTTCAAATTCATCTCTGAAGTACTTCAGCGTAGCTAATACAGGGTTCGGTGAGTTCTGACCCAATCCACAAAGAGAAGTCTCTTTTATAACCAGAGCGAGATTTTCGAGCGTATCGAGATCCTCTAGTTTCCCCTCTCCCTTGGTAATCCGGTCGAGGATATCCCACATCCGTTTGTTCCCTTCTCGGCAAGGGGTACACTTTCCACAAGATTCTTTTTGGGAAAAGTCTAAGAAGAAGCGAGCAATATCCACCATACAAGTGGTTTCGTCCATGACAACGAGTCCACCCGAGCCGACCATAGCTCCCGCTTTCGTTAAAGTGTCATAATCCACCTGAAGGTCAAGCATTGAATCCGGCAAACAACCACCAGAGGGCCCCCCAATTTGTACTGCTTTAAAGGCCTTGCCGTTTTGAATTCCGCCCCCGATGTCAAAGAGGATATCCCTTAAGGTTGTGCCCATTGGGACTTCTACTAGACCAGTATTGTTTATTTTCCCAGTCAAGGCAAAGATTTTAGTTCCTTTGCTCTTTTCTGTTCCGTATTGGGTATACCAATCAGCACCGTTTTTCAAAATGTGAGGGACACTCGACCAGGTTTCTACATTATTAATATTGGTTGGTTTTCCCCATAAACCACTTTGGGCAGGGAACGGTGGGCGAACATTGGGCATTCCACGCCGTCCTTCAATTGATGCCATAAGTGCGGTTTCTTCACCACAGACAAAAGCACCAGCCCCAGCTCGGATTCTAAGACGGAAATTAAATCCAGAATTCATAATATTGTCGCCTAGGTAACCTGCTTCTTCGGCTTGGGCAATAGCAATTTCCATATGTTTTATGGCGAGTGGATATTCCGCTCGACAATAGACATACCCTTCATCAGCGCCTATCGCATAGGCACCAATTAACATCCCCTCAATAACGGAGTGAGGGTCCCCTTCAAGAACACCCCGATCCATGAAAGCGCCGGGATCTCCCTCATCTGCATTACAGATAACATATTTCTTGTTACCTGGGGAGTTCCTACAAAAACCCCATTTAAGCCCGGTTGGAAATCCTGCACCTCCCCGACCACGCAAGCCAGCTTTTTTGACTTCCTCAACGACTTCATCCGGTGACATTTTCAGGGCATTCGCCAAGCCCTTATATCCATCGTTATCCACATAATCCTGAATCTTTTCCGGATCAATGAAACCACAATTCTTTAAGACAAAACGAACTTGCTTCGCAAAAAAATTCGAATTGGCAAAGGTTGTCGCTGGTTTTTGGGTAAGAGGATCGATATAAAGCAATCGCTCGACAAGTTTACCTTCCATGAGGTCCTGGGCTACTATCTCGGGAATATCTTCAGACTTTACCTGCGTATACAATGTTTGTTGCGGTTCAATGATCAGCGTTGGTCCTTGTTCACAGAAGCCGTGGCATCCTGTCGGAACAACGCTTACGCTGTCCTGAATTCCTTGGCGTACTATTTCTTCCTGCAATACGTCAATAATTTTATGTGCACCGGATGAGGCACAGCCCGTCCCTGCACAAACGAGAATTCGTTTGTTCTCTGCCATCCCTTTATCCCCCTACTCGTATTTCGCCAATATTTCTGGTACACTCTCCGGTTCTAATCGTCCATAAACCTGACCATTAATGGACATAACCGGTGCAAGTCCACAAGCCCCAATGCATGCCACGATTTCCAAGGTATAACGTTTATCCTCCGTCGTTTCCCCATCTTTAATTTTCAAACCTTTTTCAATAGTTTCTAATACTTTAGCTCCTCCGCGCACATGGCAAGCCGTTCCTAAACAGACATTAATTAAATTTCGTCCCACGGGAGTCAAGCGGAACTGGGAATAGAACGTAACCACACCATAGATTCTTGCCAGAGGCATACGTAACCCTTTACTAATGTGTTTAAGCACATCAGCGGGCAAATATCCATAGACCTCTTGGGCCTCTTGCAAGATTGGGATGAGAGGTCCATTTTCATCTCGATACTTGATAATGACTTCATCCAATTTAATTTGCTTTGGGTCCACTAAATTCTCACACGTGGTGCACAAAAAAAATCCCCCCCTAATGAAATTCCCTTTAAAGTTTGATACCTTAACGTCCTAAAATTTGTATACCTCATTTTCTGTGATCAACATTGTCATTTTGATATCATGTTTGTCAACTGGCACTTTCTCAATAACTTGACATTCGAAACCGAGAGCGACCTTAGGCGTTAAGGGATTTAACAGCGTAAAGAAGCGATCGTAAAAGCCGCCACCGTACCCTAAACGATTCCCTTGAAGATCAAACCCCGCACCAGGCACGATAATTATATCGACTTCTGATGGTTCTACTTTTCCATTAGTAAGTTTAGGTTCGCGAATGTCCCAAGCCCCTGACTCAAGATCCTCACTTAGATCACGTACTTCAAGTGGAAGAAGTATCCCGCGGGGTGCACAACGAGGTAATACCAATTTTTTCTTACATGTTATCGTCGCCTCCGCTAAAGCTGTAGTCTCTACTTCATCACGAAAGTTAAGAAATAACATCACTGTCTGAGCCTGTTGGAACTCTGGTAAATCTTGAAATTTCTGCTGGATAATTCGACTCTTACTTTCTCTCTCTTTTTCTCCTAAAGCTGCCCGCTGAGCTAAACACGATTTGCGCACTTCTGCCTTAATGTGCCGTTTGTCTTCACTCATTTCAGTACTACCCCTTCGGTTAGATCTCGCTCTTTATAAGAAACATTCGATCAATATAGCAAAAATCCTTCCTGTTTTTAAAATATTATGAGTATTTTCAAACAATTCCAAAATAATATAGAACAAGAATCAAGACGAATAAGCAATCAGTAGTGCACATCACATAGTGTATCTTGCCTTGCAGTTCCTGTCATGTTTATGGACATAAAAAAAGTGTTATGTGAATTAAGAAAATAGTTTGTTATTTTTGTAAATTATGAAAAAAAGGTTATCTCAAGTAGAAATATCTTAATTATTTCCATTTTTTACTACAAAGAGTTATCCACATATCAAATCAAGCGATTGCGCCATGTGCCAAACTTATGCACATTATCCACAGGAGCTGTGGGTAACCTTATCCAATGTGAGGGTATTTATTGAAAAACCTCAAAACCGCATCAATGACTTATCTACAGACTTATCCACATTATCCACAGCTACACCTTATCCACAGAGAAGATGTCCTCTTATCTGTCATAAAGTTTCCATTAGTACGAAAGGAAGCGAGGAAATGAAATTCCTCGCTTCCTTCTTAATACTAAAGCCTGAACTTGGCTATTTCAGTTGTAAGTTCTTGGGCTATTTTAGATAACCCGTAAGAAGCCTGTTCTATTGTTTCAACGGAAGCAAGTTGTTCTTCAGACGAAGCTGAGATTTCTTGCATACCTGCCGAGGCCTCTATGGCGACTGCAGATATTTCGGTTGAATTTCTGGCCACTCCTTGGATCTGGCTGGTAATATCGCGAAGCATTTGGGCAATACTTTGCGTTTCACCAACTACACCTTCTACGGATTGATAAATTTTATTAAAAGCTGTTTGAGTATCTTCAGCACTGTTGGTTAAGCCCTCTACGATTTGGCTGGTACTGTTCATCTTATCAACCGTGTTACGGACACTAGCATCAATATTCATAACAATATTTTCGATTTCTTTGGTAGATGCCGAAGACTTTTCGGCTAGTTTGCGAATTTCATCGGCTACAACAGCAAAACCTCGTCCATGCTCACCCGCCCTTGCGGCTTCGATTGATGCATTGAGGGCAAGAAGGTTTGTTTGTTCCGCTATCGAATTAATTGCACCAATAATATCTCTGATATGAATAGCCATTAGAGATAACTCTTGGATTGAAGCTCCAACTTGTTGTGAAATAGAATTATTCTCTTCTATTTTTAGAATTTGCTGCCGCAAGGCCTTTTGACCTTCTATTACATAGTTTAAAGACTCACTTGCCTGTGCTGCACTAGCAGACGTAGTCCTATCTGCTCCTTCAGCAATTTCTGCCACATTTGCTATAGTTTGTTCCGATGCTTGGATTATTTTCACTTGATCATTGTTACTAATTGCCATTTGATTGATCGTAGTTACTACCTGGGTAAGGCTTTTAGATGTTTCCTCTGATGTAACAGTCAATTGTTCTGAGTTGGAAACAAGCGAATATGCAGTATCCTGAATCTTCTCCATCAGTGATCGCATGGTAGCTATCATGGCATTAAAGGCTCCAGATAATTCCCCTAGTTCGTCCGTTGATTTAAACTGACTAACTACAGATAAATCCCCTGATTGGGATTTTCTAAATAACTCTGTTAAATTTTTTATTGGTTTCGTAAGTTTTTCAGTAAATAATAGGCCAATAACTGATCCCAAAACAAGTATCAACAAGGATACTAGGTAATACGTAGTCTTTTCTGATTTTAGGACATTGTTAAATAAGGCTAGTGTGTCAGTCATTCCTGGAAAACGAAAAGCCATTACTCCGACAGTATTGTTATTAAAGTCCTGCAATGGTACGAAGTACATTACATAGGGTGTCCCCTGAAGATTTAATGTGTCTGACATAGGCTTTTGAGATTTCGCCACCTGACTTAGAGCATTATTTATGGTGGCATACATAGGCTGCTGTTTTGCTAACTCAGATAAAACTTTGGAATCCTTGTCAAGTTTTTCATTTGAGTCGGCAAAAAAGGTATTACCCAGATCATCAGTTTGAGAATCGGTCATAACAAAATAATCATTTTTCCCATTAGAAAGGAATAAGGTACTCGCTGAATTTGAAGAGGATGCAATAGGCTTGATGAATGATTGATATGTCTGTTTTCCTACGATCACCGCGCCGATTACCTTGCCATTGTCAGATATTGGTACAGTCACTTGCAATTTTCCTTCGTTACCTTCTACTACCTCCCATGACAGTACTGTTTTACCTGTATCTAAAGCACTATTCGTTGATTGATACTTTAACCCAGCATAGCCATCATACGCAGTATTTGTGGGGCAGGCTAAAATTGGTGTGTGCCCATCGCTTGTTCTTTCTGCTAATCTGGTAAACCAAATTAAGTCTATACCATTTTCATTTTCAGCTAGATCCGTTTGTTTTTGTAAGGAATTCTCTATTAATGCTTTATCATTGGTTTTAATACCTTGCATCACATTGGGGTCGAGAGACAGCATTGTGGCAATCGTTGTTGATGTTTTGGCGATATCATCGTTCTTACTTTGGACGGCTTTTTGCACAGAGTCTTCTCGTTGACCAATCTGTTGTTGAAGCAAATCAGATGTAAAGCTAGATACCTTATTTAACATTAGCTGAGTAAGTATGCCTCCACCTATGACTGTAAACACCATAACGCCAATTAAGAGAACGGTAAACTTTGTTTTTATTGATTTCAAATTAGACCTCCCTTTACTTCTTTGTGCCTTCATCCATAAATTTCAGATCGCGAAATGTAGAATATATTTCGCCATAATTCCTCAGTTTCCTTTAAAAATACTGGAAATATTCTAAAAATATTATTAATATGCAAATTTGACTTATCTTGTTTCAAAACGCGTCATACATATAACATTTAAGACATACTTCTTCCCCGAACTTAGAAAAGCGTCAACTCCGTATACCGGTGACTCGTTCTGCCGGTTTACGAGTTATGACAGCAATTACAAAAAGCCCACTAAGTCGATGCTTTGCACATCAATTTAGCAGGTTTTTAGGTTAAAGTACTTATCCATACTGTAGATCACAAATGAAATGAAACCTCCAGCGATGACGATATGCTTTTGGCACCCCGCTCCCTTTAGCAAGCTAGAATGATTAGCTCTACGTCGTAGGATCGGGTGCAGTTTCACAGAAGTCCCTCATACAAGTTCAAGACCCGGCACAGCGTTAAGTGTCCAAGGCGCGAAGTCCCCTGCTAAATAATGATAATACCCCGCTACCGCAATCATTGCTCCATTGTCGGTACAATAAATGGGGGGCGGACAAACCAGGTGGACATTATGTTCAGACAACGAATTCTCTAAGGTTTCACGCAACAAACTATTAGCCGCAACTCCACCCGCTAATAGTAGCGTCTTAACTCCCGTCCGCTCTATGGCAATCAAGGTCTTCCTGACTAAAACATCTACAACCGCTTGCTGAAAAGAGGCCGCAATATCTGGAACGCTGAGAGTATCTCCCTGCATACGCGCAGAATTCAAAGTATTCAAAACGGCTGATTTCATACCGCTAAAGCTAAAATCCAAACTATCCGGCTCTAACATGGCCCGGGGAAACTTAAATGCAAACGCATCCCCCTCTTGAGCTACTCTTTGTATCTGAGGCCCGCCTGGATAACCTAAGCCTAAGGTCCGAGCCACTTTATCGAGTGCTTCACCTGCCGCATCATCACGTGTATGGCCTAAAACCTGGTACTGCCCATGGGCTTCAAATAAAATAAGATGGGTATGTCCTCCAGAAACTAACAAAGCTAGGAGTGGAAACTCTAAATCTTGATGATCTAAGAAATTGGCATAGATATGCCCTTCCAAGTGATTGATGCCAATCAACGGAATTCCTGCAGCATAGGCCATCGCCTTCGCTCCGGAAACCCCTACTAATAGGGACCCTACAAGCCCAGGCCCATACGTCACAGCAATGGCCGATAACCCCGAAAAATTAACCTTCGCTTCATCTAATGCTTGTTGCACAACTAGGTAAAGATGAAGACTGTGTTCGCGTGAAGCGATTTCTGGCACAACACCTCCATACTTCTGATGGGTCACTATTTGAGAAGAAATGATATGGCTGCGTAAATCTGTTCCGTTCACCAAAACTGCCGCGGAGGTCTCATCACAGCTTGTCTCAATTCCTAATATTACTACACTCTTTTTTGTACTCCCCGTCACGTTACATTCACTTCCGTTCCCAATTCGACCCACATGATCATTGCGTCTTCTCCAGTATCCGCATAATATCCTTTACGTAACCCGGCGGTAACAAAACCTAAACGCGTATATAAAGACTGAGCTGCGCTGTTGGAGACGCGGACCTCCAGCGTCATCCGCTCCATTCCCTGTTCCGCCATCTTCTCCATCACAGACTTCATTAAAAACTCTCCCCAACGCTGCCCCCGATAGTTGGGAGTAATGGCGATATTCGTAATATGTCCCTCATCAAGGATAAACCAAAGCCCCATGTAACCGATCACCTGGCCATTTAACTCTAGACAAAGATAACGCGCATACTCGTTTTCTTTAAGCTCCGCTTTAAAGGCCTCAGGAGACCAAGGCGTTGAGAAAGAGACACGCTCAATTTCCATAATGTCATCCAGATCGGTAGTAAGCATGGGCCGCACAATCCCATTATTCATGCGCAGCTCTCCTTCGTGCCTCCTCTTTCTTTGCCCAATTAACCTCGGCCTCAGAAAAACGAATGTAGTAGGGTTCCACCCGGTCCCCGGTACCTGTTTCTTGCCAACGTTGCCAAACCGCTCGAGCCGCATAGGCACCCCGAGGTAAGCTTATATACTCTGGTAAAATTACGGCTCGCTCGCCTAGAACATTTTCAATAAGTTGCTTTGATTTCGCAGCCGCATCTCCGACAAAACAATACGAACGATCGAGCCGCTTCAATTGTTCTAACCATAGGTCTACGGGCAATGCTTGAGGCGAGGTTAGGCACTCTGCCTTCTCTACTCCTTGTTTCCAATAGTAACGAGCTGTGTACCACTCATTTTTGCGGGCATCCAGAATAGGAACGATATCCTCCGTTCTCCCCAAACCTGCCCAAGCTAAGGCATCGAGGGACACTACGGCAATGAGGGGGAGATTCAGCACTTGAGCCAATCCTTGTGCTGTAGCGATTCCTATTCTGATTCCAGTAAACGAACCCGGCCCTCGCACCACCCCGATCATATCTAAATCCTGAAGTGTCCAAGCTGCAGCTGTAAGCAACTGATCAAACATTGGAATAAGGCGCTCTGAGTGCGTCTTTAAAGTATATAAAAATCCTTCTCCGACAAGTTGCCCGTCTTCGGCCAAAGCCACTGCCGTAACTTTTGTCGTCGTATCGATCGTTAAGTATTTCATTGGAACCTCCGAACCTTCCATTTTCCTATCGTGCTTGTACTTAGCCTAAACCATGTCTTTTAAACGAGTCTCCCAATCAGAGTTCTGGGAATGAAAGATGATCTCACGTGGCTGTTCTCCACTTCCAATGATTACAACATCTAAGCGGTCTTCTGGCAAATAATCTTCTATAATTTCTGGCCATTCAATTAAACAGACAGCATCTTCAACGAACGCGTCTTCAACCCCAATTACTTCAGCCTCTTCCGGACGCTGTAATCGGTAAAGGTCCATGTGAATTAATCGTACCTGAGTTCCTTTAAGTCGTGCTATGTATTCATGGATTAAGGTGAAGGTTGGGCTCGTCATAGGACCAGTTACACTTAACGCCTCACCAACCCCTTGGGCAAAGGCTGTTTTCCCTGCACCCAAATCTCCAA
>NZ_AGAF01000218.1 GCF_000224515.1 Desulfosporosinus sp. OT
TCTCCGTCCAAACGACAGGGTTCCACCCTTTCGGATCTAGATTGTGGATACAGATTATGGCCCGTTGGTCAAGCGGTCTAAGACACCGCCCTTTCACGGCGGTTACACGGGTTCGAATCCCGTACGGGTCACCAATAAAGTACTCCGGTAAATAACTATAAAGCTTTGAAGACACAAAATAAATGGGTAGGTGGCCGAGTGGTTAAAGGCGACAGACTGTAAATCTGTTCCGCGAGGTACGATGGTTCGAATCCATCCCTGCCCACCATTGAAGCTCACTTAACGAGCATCTGCTATATGAAGGCGGATGCTTTTTGCTATTAAAATAGAAAGACCTAAAAGAATAATTATTCATAAAATTGATATAAGGCGGCTCTTTTTTGAGATTGAGTCTTCGTAGCTGAAATTACAAAAACTAAAATAGATTGAGATTTTAAGAAGTTTATGAGATATGCAATAGATCTGAGCATATATCCGAAAATTACTCCTAATGCCTAATAATACTTGTTTTTTGTTATTTTTCTTGATTATTTATAGTGATTTATGTATAATTTGCATTGTTAATTTAGTAAAAGTGATTTGGAGGTACTGAAATGGGAAAAGCTTTGATTATCGGCGCTGGCGGAGTTGCTAGCGTAGCAATTCATAAATGTTGTCAAAATCCAGACGTATTTGAGGAAATCTGTATTGCCAGTAGAACTGTAGAAAAATGCGAAGCGATCAAAACAAAATTGGCCGGAAGTAAAACAATCATTCATACAGCACAGCTCGATGCTGATAATACCGAAATGGTCATTGACTTGATAAACAGCTTTAAGCCTGATATCGTCATTAACCTGGCGCTCCCCTATCAGGACTTAACAATTATGGATGCTTGCCTTGCGACTGGAGTTCATTATCTGGATACTGCGAATTACGAACCGCCCGATATTGCTAAATTTGAATACAAATGGCAGTGGGCATATCGAGACAAATTTGCTCAGGCAGGGATAACTGCACTATTAGGAAGTGGTTTTGACCCTGGAGTTACCAGTGTGTTTTGTGCATATGCCCAAAAACATTATTTTGATGAAATTCATTCGATTGATATTGTAGATGCTAATGCTGGCGATCATGGATATCCTTTCGCCACAAATTTTAACCCAGAAATCAATATTCGTGAAATTACAGCAAATGGACGGTATTATCAAAACGGTTCGTGGGTTGAAACCGACCCTCTTTCTGTGAAGAAAGTTTATGATCTTCCGGAGATAGGTCCCAAAAGCATTTACCTTATGTACCATGAAGAACTAGAATCCCTTGCAATTCATATCAAGGGAATTAAGCAGATAAGATTCTGGATGACTTTTTCGGACAATTATCTGAATCATTTACGAGTACTTGAAAATGTTGGTATGACTTCGATAGAGCCTATTAATTTTGAAGGACAACAGATCATTCCTTTGCAATTTTTAAAGGCATTGCTCCCGGATCCAGCATCCCTAGGGCCAAGAACTAAAGGGAAAACGAATATCGGCTGCATTATGCAAGGGATTAAAGACGGAAAACCCAAGACGTATTATGTTTATAATGTTTGTGATCATCAGGAATGTTATGCCGAAGTCGGGTCGCAGGCCATTTCGTATACAACAGGGGTGCCGGCCATGATTGGTGCAATGTTAATGCTCAAGGGTATCTGGAAAAAACCTGGGGTATTTAATATTGAAGAATTTGATCCTGATCCGTTTATGGAAGCGTTAAATAAATGCGGTTTACCGTGGCAAGAAAGTTTCTCGCCAACTCTCCTTGACTGAGGTGAAATGGATGGACATCGATTTCAGAACACTTCCATCCCCCTGCTATATTGTGGATGAGAGACTATTATTAAGAAATCTTGAAATCCTGCATTCCGTCCAACAGCGTACGGGATGCAGCATTCTTCTTGCATTAAAAGGATTTTCGATGTATTCCGTATTTCCTTTAGTGGGCAAATATCTCAAAGGGGTAACTGCAAGCTCATTGTTCGAGGCTAGGCTTGGTAAAGAAGAATTAGGCAAAGAAGTTCATATTTATGCGCCAGCTTACGTTGACCAAGAATTTGATCAAATTCTTGAAAATTGTGATCACATCGTCTTCAATTCCTTTGATCAATGGAATAGATTCAAAGCTAAAGTTAAGAACAATAAAACAAAGAAAAGCTGCGGCATCCGGGTAAATCCGGAATATTCAGAGATAGAGACGCCTATCTATGATCCTTGCTATAAATATTCAAGACTGGGTGTGACTCTGTCTAATTTTCGGCCTGAGGAGCTTGATGGCATTGAGGGACTGCATTTTCATACAATGTGTGAACAGAATTCGGATACTCTTGCCCGTACAATTCAAGTTGTTGACCAAAAATTTGGTGAGTTTATAAAAAGAATGAAATGGCTTAACCTAGGTGGAGGGCATCATATTACCAGGCCTGACTATGACATTGAAACTTTGGTCCGTTCAATTACTTTTTTTCAGGATAAATATGGAGTCGATATATACCTAGAACCTGGTGAAGCTGTCGCTTTGAATACTGGATTTCTAGTTGCTAAGGTTCTTGATATAGTGGATAATGGCATGAAGATTGCTATATTAGATACTTCAGCAGCGTGTCATATGCCGGATGTGCTTGAAATGCCTTATAGGCCTAATATAATCGATGCTGGAATGCCTGGTGAACATCCTTATACCTACCGATTCGGTGGTCATACATGTCTTGCAGGAGACATCATTGGCGATTATTCTTTTAGACAACCGATAAAACCTGGTGACAGACTTGTATTTTGTGACATGGCCCACTATACTATGGTGAAGAACAATATGTTCAATGGCGTGAATCTCCCTTCTATCGCCCGCTTTAATGAAGCCGAAGGCATTAAGATCGTTAGACAATTTGGTTATGAAGATTTTAAAGCCCGCTTATCCTAAAAAAATGGTTGTTTGAAACATTCAATTTGCTGGTGAGGTATTTTATGAATGATTTAGCTGATTACAAAAGAGCGAATAATAAAAAGTATGTCAAGGATTTTCTGGAAGGAATTTTAGATGTCATCGAGACGGATTATCCTGATAAATATTTTATGATGTTCGAGGACCATACTCAGGTAACCACCTTGTTTTCCAATGAAGAATGGATAGACATATTGACAAAGTCGAGAAACTCCTTCAGCTGTCATATTAAACGAATAAATTTGACAGAGAAACGGACGACTAGGGATAATCGAGCTGAGATTGGGCGTTTGATTATGTTAAATTCTCACTTTGATCGAAGCAAAGCAGAGAAATAAGCCTAATGGATTATCAGATATCAGATCATGAGTGGTATGTTCTATTTTCATACTTTTGATATTGGCAATCATTCAATTTTTAGGGTCCAAGCTGTGCTCATACGCAGCTTGGGCCCTCTTTATGCTCTGATTTATGCCTGGGATATATATGGTTTAGATTATGGCAATATCAATATTTCTAATTAGAAAAAAATATCTTAATTTCCTACATGGTTCCTCAAAATATCATGATATACTGCTAGTTGGGTAACTTTATCCAATTATCTGAGAAGTATCTGTACTTCGATTAGGAATAGATCGGCGAGAGGTAGGGAAAATCAGTAATGTTCAGAAACTTGAATTTGAGAACAAAGATTTTAGCCTCCATAGGTTTAGTCGTGCTATTATCTTTTAGTCTAGTCATCCTAATTGTATCCATCAAATCAGTTGACATGGCTAAAGCTTCGGCTTATCAGATTGCAAGGGAAACAGCCAGCAAAAATGGTAATTACGTTAGAGCGGAATTAGACGTTGCTTTAGATACAGTTAGAACGCTGTCTTATACATTTCAGGAAATGAAGCTTTCCCATGATGTAGATCGAGAGACGATGAATCAGATCTTAATTAAGGTTCTAAAGGATAACCCGCAGTTTGTCGCGACATGGACTTTGTGGGAGCCGAATGCGCTTGACGGTAGAGATGCTGAGTTCATTAACAAAACTGGCTATGACAGTACAGGCCGTTTTATTCCTTATTGGAGCATACAAAGTGGGAAAGAGCACTTAGAACCGCTGGTTAATTATCAAGTGCAAGGAGCGGGAGATTATTATTTAATCCCTAGAAAAAGTAAGCGAGAAACAATTATTGAACCTTACATATATCCAATCAACGGCAAAGATGTATTAGTAACCAGTGTAGTTGTTCCTCTAATTGTGGGTGAAAAATTTGTAGGCGTTGTAGGAATAGATATAGCTCTTGACACTATTCAAAAGGTGGTTTCAGAGATAAAGCCGTTTGAGACAGGATATGCAAGCCTTATTTCAAATGAGGGGAAGTACGTTGCCCACAACGACATATCACAGATTGGTAAGACGGTGAACAACAGTCAGGTGAGAGAAGCAATCAAATCGGGGATAAGCTATACCACGACCAACAAGGGTGTGTATCAGGTCTATGTACCGATAAAGATCGGCCGAACAACAACCCCGTGGTCGATGGCAGTAAGTGTTCCTGAAAGTAAAATTTTAGAAAACGCCGCTAGTATTAGGAATTTCACGGTAATCATCGGAATTATCGCTTTATTAATCATTGGGTTGGTGATCTTCCAAGTAGCGAGCAGTATTACTAACCAACACCTTATGTTAGAAATTGGTGAACGGAGGCAGATAGAGGAAAAGGCCCTTCGCTTGGCATCGATTGTAGAGTCAACGGATGACGGAATCATCGGGATGACACTTGATGGAATTATTATAGACTGGAACAGAGGTGCGGAAGGTATTTATGGTTATCACGAAGCGGAAATTATAGGAGAGTCTATTATTAAACTAATTCCTGATAATCAGCATATCGAGCTTGATGAGATTCTAGCGAATATTTCTCGAGGTATGCCAATGACACATTATGAGACCATACGTCAAAAAAAAGATGGGCAGCTTATCCATGTCTATTTAACAGTGTCGCCGATTAAAGATCATTCAGGGAAAATTGTTGGCGCATCAAAGATTGTCAGGGATGTTACCGCACAGAAGAAATTAGAAAAAGAGATGATACGTATGGACCAGATGAGACTGGTCGGTGAAATGGCAGCAAGTATCGGTCATGAAGTTAGAAATCCGATGACAACAGTCAGAGGTTTTCTGCAACTTTTTGGCGAAAATTTTGCTAAATACAGCGAGTATATTCCGCTCATGATCAGCGAACTTGATCGGGCAAATGCCATTATTACCGAATTTCTGTCGATAAGTCGCACGAAAACAACAGAGTTCGCTCGGCAGAGTCTAAACGATATCATCGAGTGCATTTTACCCCTAGTTCAGGTAGAGGCTATCAACGAAGAAAAATCGGTAATTCTGAAGTTAAATGCGATACCGGATCTGCTTTTAGATCATAAGGAGATCCGTCAGGTTATCTTAAACTTAGCCCGAAATGGGATCGAGGCTATGGGTAAAGGTGGTAACCTGAAGATAGAAACATTTTCAAGGGACGATGAAGTGATTTTAGCCATCCACGATGAAGGTGTTGGTATTAATCCAGAAATCATGGACCGATTGGGGACACCCTTTTTTACTACTAAAGAGCAGGGGACGGGTTTGGGTTTGGCAGTCTGTTTTGGAATTGCCGCACGACATAACGCGAAAATCAATGTCGAGACTAGCCCAAAGGGTTCAACATTTTTCGTGAGGTTTAAGTTATAAAGATATTCCTTTCTATGGAAATAGTGTTAAAATAGTGGATAAAGAAGGAGGGGTTTTATGAAAATCGCCATCGTTTATTACAGCCAGACTGGGAATACTAAAAAGGTTGCCGACCTCATTGCGGAAGGTGCGAAGAAGACCCAGAATGTAGACGTCAAATGCATGTCTATCGAAGAGATCGATACTGAATTCTTAGTGGAGGCCAAAGCGGTTATCTTTGGGTCACCAACAATCGCAGGCACCTTTGCTTGGCAATTGAAACAATGGTTGGATACAAATAGGAATATTGGTGGAAAACTTGGCGCTGTTTTTGCTACGGCCAAATTTGTCGGCGGCGGAGCCGAGGTGGCAGAATTATCATTGATTGCAGAGTTGTTGGTAAAAGGAATGATGGTATATTCATCGGGCGCTGCTGAGGGACAACCTTTTATTCATTATGGTGCTGTGTGCATTCAAGATGGAGATGAAGGCCAGAAAGAAAGGGCAAGAATATTTGGAGAAAGAATAGCCAATAAGGCAGTGGAACTATTTAAATAAGCTACCCGAATGAAATTTAGCCTCATCACTCTAAGGGAGGATGAGGCCTATTATTTTTTATTTCATTATTCTGAAATCCGATGGTATACTACTCTATTTGAAAGCCCTAGTTTATGATATAATCATTGAAATATTTTCATTGATTTTGCACTAGAGATTTATGGTTTTAGGAAGAGATGATTTTGACAAACTCAAATCTTACTATAATCTATAAAAAGAAAGGGAGGGTCACTAATTTGATGATGACTGGAGCAGAGGCAATTATTGAGTCCCTGAAAAATGAAAACGTTGACGTGGTGTTCGGTTATCCCGGTGGGTCAGTGTTGACACTGTATGATGCTTTGTACCAAGCGAACTTTAAACATATTTTAACGAAGCATGAACAAGGCGCAGTTCATGCAGCAGACGGTTATGCCAGAGCTACTGGAAAGGTTGGGGTTGTCATAGCTACCTCCGGACCAGGGGCGACCAATCTGGTAACCGGTATTGCCACAGCTTACATGGATTCTATTCCTTTAGTGGCTATTACTGGTCAAGTCGCTGTTCCTCTAATCGGAAGAGATTCGTTCCAGGAGGCAGATATTCGAGGCATTACAACGCCTATTACAAAACACAACTATTTGGTTAAGAAGGTAGAGGATTTACCAGGGGTCCTGAAAGAAGCTTTTTATATTGCACGTACTGGGAGGCCTGGACCAGTGGTCGTCGATGTAGTTAAAGATGTCTTTGCGGCTGTTCTAGATTATCAGTATCCAAAAGAGGTTAAGCTGCGCGGCTATCGTCCCATATTTGCAGGAAATTTAGAAACTATCGATAAAGTCTTCAAGGAGTTGAGTTTAGCCCAGAAGCCTCTTATTTTCGTAGGCGGGGGTGTGAATTTATCCGGTGCCTCGGCAGTCTTACGAGATTTAATTGAACAGACAGGTTTCCCAGTAATCTCCTCATTGATGGGTTTGGGTTGTCTGCCGTTTGATCATCCACAATTCTTAGGCATGGTTGGAATGCATGGGACTTATGCAGCTAATATGGCTACGACGGAATGTGATTTGCTGTTGGGAATCGGAGTTCGCTTTGATGATCGAGTCACAGGACTCCTTAGTGAGTTTGCTAAGAAAGCTAAAGTTGTTCACTTTGACATTGATCCTGCTGAAATCAACAAAAACGTAATGGCGCATCTGCGCGTTGTTGGAGACCTAAACTGGTCATTACCTGCCCTAGTGGAAAGGGTTAAAGATGTTTCCGCTGAACTAAAAGGACATGTTCAATCTTGGAACGATAAGGTTATCTCTTGGCAGCAGGAAAAACCTTTAAACTATGAGCATCAAACAGACTTGGTGATGCCTCAAGAGGTTATTGAGAAAGTCAGTCAATTGACTCAAGGTGATGCAGTAATTGTCACAGATGTGGGACAACACCAGATGTGGGTAGCCCAATATTTTGGTTTTAAAAATCCTCGCTCGTTGCTTACATCAGGTGGGCTCGGCACGATGGGCTATGGCCTTCCGGCTGCGCTTGGAGCCCAATGTGGTTTGCCAGATCGAAAGGTGATCTTATTTGTCGGTGATGGCGGAATTATGATGAATTGTCAGGAACTGGCGACGGCTGCTAATTACGGTTTTCCGGTTAAAGTACTGATCTTTAATAATCAGACATTAGGCATGGTTTCTCAGTGGCAAAGGATGTTCTACGGTGGACGGTATTCACATACAAGTCTTAAAGGCAATACTGATTTTGTGAAATTGGCAGAGGCTATGGGTGTGACAGGCTTAAGGGTGACTAAGGCAGAGGAACTAGACAAAGTTCTGGAAGAAGCGTTAGCTACTCCTGGCCCTGTAGTTGTCGATATTCGGACCCCAGAAAAAGTGGACGTCCTGCCTATGGTTCCGGCAGGTGCTCGTTTAGATCAAATGATTTTGGGAGGTTCAGAGGGATGAAACATACACTCGCAGTTTTAGTAGAAAACCGACCGGGAGTTTTAACGCATATTTCCGGGCTGATCAGCCGTCGGGCCTTTAATATTGAAAGTATTGCTGCCGGGTATACAGAGGAACCCGATACAACCAGAATCACGATTGTAGTCGAGGGAGATGAAATAGAGCAAGAGCAGGTTGTTAACCAGTTGTCCAAATTAGTGGATGTCATCAAAATTACGGATCTTACGGCCGTGGAGTCGATCCAACGCGAGTTAGTTTTGATTAAAGTTAAGGCAAGTGTTGAGACACGTTCAGATATCATTAATATCGTTGATATTTTCCGAGCAAGAATCATTGATGTAAATCGGGAGACGATGGTAATCGAACTTTCTGGTGATGAAACAAAGATCGATGCCCTATGTCAAGTATTAGAAGATGATCATGGAATTATTGAAATTGTACGGACAGGTAAGATTGCTCTCTCGCGAGGGCCAATCCCAGCAAAGGATCGATGAGCATTATAAAGAGAGAGGGACTTCGTCACCAGCACGAAGTCCTTCTCTTTTTATAAAGAAAATTGGCTGACGCCAAGCGTTAGAGCGGTGCTGTCTTAGTTGTACTGGTGTGCTGGCCAGGGGTATCCAAGTGTTATGTGGGGTTAGTAGGTTGTGGAGTAAAACGAGATAGGAACATCTCATATAATTGATTTGATTTCCCTGTCCTAATAATTTTAGGGTATATCTCGGGTGCAAGTTCCTTTACGGCTTTTAACTTATCTGGCATATTGTTGGACTTCCCTGTAATTTCTTGATACTTATTACATAATTGTTCGTTTTTCCATTGCATGATACGTTCTATTGTTGGCGTTCGGGTCATTGGTGGCGGTGTATGGGGAATGTCAAAAGTGAAACTCACTGTATTTCCGTTTCTTGTAAATTGATCCAATGAATATCCTGCATTCCATAGTCCACCTACGAACGCATCACGCATAAGCACATTATGCAAGGTAATATCAATATCCATTGTTAGTTCTGAAGGTCCGGAAAACTCACCTAGTTTAAAACCTGTTAGCCACCAGTGTTCCCCTTCTCTTGTAAAGAGCGTATTACCGTTCTTTTTTAAAGTATAGGACATTTCTAATAAATCATTGTTGCTTGCACAATTATAATAAGCACCATTAAAAAGACCCAGAATATTTAGATCATGGGCATCTGTATAGACTCCTATCTCACAACCAGTCACTAGGTCGTACTGACCTTTCCACAAACCAATCATCCATTTCTTATCAAGATAGTCAAAATGAATTGGTTCACAATCTATAATCATCCCCATTAACGCTGCCGCTTCATCGTACAAACGACAATATCCAATATTTCTTTGCCAAGGATCCATGGTTGAATAAAATATATCTTGTTTTGGATCATACGAATAACCAGCAATTTCTATTATATTATCTAATTCATGATTCCCGGTCACCTCAGGAACAGAGTCGGATTCGTCGCCGTCTCTATCGGTGACCGTTTTGCTTTTAGGATTTAATATTTGAACGGACATAAAAATCGCCCCCTTATTACATAATATTTGATTGATGAATGGTATGGTGCATGGATTATTTGACGGATAAGAGTTGAAGGAGGAAAAAATTTGAAGAGACACTCAATTATACATTTTTAATTTATTTTAATATTCAAACATTAATTTAAAATTTTTTTGTCCTACCTGTTTAAATCATTCACCTATAATTAGCAATCCAGATAAAAATATAAATCTCTCAATTTTATATTGATAAAATTGAGAGATTTATACAATGAGTAAGTTCTGGGGCCATTCATCTTTTTAGTAGGGCATAACTTAGAATCGCGCCGACCTCAGTGGCAGAAATCACTATGCCCATGGGTAGTGCTGTATTTCCGCCACCTAGGCCAACGAGTGGAGCGACCATTGCACCAATCACAAATGAAAATAGACCTAGTAATGCTGAAGCACTACCGGCCGAATGACCGTAATTCTCCATGGCTAACGAAGAGCCAGCAGTTGTTACAATTCCGACGCTCGAGACAAGCACGAACAAAGGTAGTAAGATCGCGGTGAGTCCTGCTCCAATAAGAATCATGATTAGCAACACGATACCGCCCATTGAAGCCAGGATTAGACCGCTGAGAAAAAGCTTAGTTCCGTGAATTCTGCTTGCCAGTCTACCAGTGATTTGTCCGGCAATGATAATGCCGATTCCGTTGATGGCGAAAAACACACTAAACATTTGGGGAGAGGCACCAAAAATGTTTTGAATGACAAAAGGTGAACCTGATATATAAGCAAACATGGCGGCCATTACAAGTCCCTGAGGTAGAGCATAGCTCATGAAAACGCGGTCGCATATGAGAACTCGAAAGGTAGTTAAAGTATTCATCAGACCAGCTTGTGAGCGGCGGCGGAGAGGCAATGTCTCTGGCAAACCAAAGAAGACCGTGAGGAGCATGGCGATTCCGACTAGACTTAAAACCAGGAATACGCCTCGCCAAGAAGTAAACTGTAATAATTGTCCACCGATGATTGGGGCAAAGATTGGCCCGACGCCATTGACCAGCATTAAAAGAGAAAAAAACTTCATCATCTCAGAACCTGAGTATAGATCCCTTACTATTGCGCGCGATATTGCAATGCCTGCAGAGCCTGCGAAGCCCTGAATAAATCGAAGTAAAATCAATCCCCAGATGGATGGGCTTAAAGCACAAAGTAAGGATGAGACAGTATAGCTAACCAGTCCAATCAGCAGAGGGATACGACGCCCGCGTATATCGCTTTGAGAACCAGCTACTAGTTGTCCTACCGAGAGCCCGAGTAGACAAGCTGTCAGACTAAATTGAGCCAATGAAGTGCTGGTTTGCAAATCCTTGGTTAAGATGGGCAGGGAAGGTAAGTACATGTCAATGGATAATGGCCCGAAAGCAGACAGTGCACCTAATATGATAGCGGTCCATAATCTACGGGATTGAGACACTAAAGGGGTAGAAGCTGTGAAGTCGTTTTGATAAGTATTCACCTGAGTTTCTTTGTCTCCTTTGCAGTGATATTAGGTCAATCTAAAAGCACTTATCCACATTGAAAAATTATGGGGTTTGGTAGGGCACTTTAAGCTTTCGGTAAAGGGTTTTTATAATAATTATAGATGCCATGGAAGATGGCAGAGGCAACATTTTTTCGGAACGTCGAGTTTTGTAGCCTGGCTTCTTCATAAGGATTAGAAATAAAGGCTGTCTCCAGCAAAATGGCAGGCATACTTGTATAGCGTAAAACATAATCCCTTGCTTCTTTAACCCCACGGTTCTTTGTTTTAATTGTGTCGATTAGTGAGGATTCAATGCTGCTGGCCAGCTGTATGCTCTCATTCTCTTTTGGATTTTCTTTAGAATAAAAAGTTGAAGTACCCTGTACATCAGGGTTGGTAAACGAATCATTATGGATGCAGATAAATAAGTCGGGTTTATATTTGTTGGCTAAGTCAACCCGGGCTTGGAGATCCGCTGTTTCAGAATAATTTGTAACGGGACAAATACATATATCTGTATCGCGGGTTAAGATAACCTTTGCGCCTGCTTGTTTTAAGATATTATTTAAGACAAGTGATATAGCCAAGGTGTTATCCTTTTCATAGGTATGACTAGGGCCAATTGCTCCTGTATCCGGTCCTCCATGTCCAGGATCTATCATAATCGTCTTACCTGCTAAGGCGTTAGCAGGGATTCCTTGAAAAGGATCAATGAGAACTTCAGTGGAAGGATCATAAGTTGTTGGAACAGAGGGCGCATCAGAGGGGGGAGTTGAGGGAGGGGTAATTACATCGCCACCGCTGGATGGAGGGTCTGGCTTTTTTATTTCTGAGGGAAGGGTAGGGAAGGATTTAAGATTATCTTTATATTTAGAAGAAGCTTTTCCTTGAATAATATTTTGGGTATTAGAACTGATAATACCTGTTCCGCCTAAGATATAAACTGTGCCATTTACGCTTAAGTCGATAGTAGTCGTAGAGCTGATTTTGCTGGTTGCGGTGGAGGTAGAGCTAATTGAACTGATCTTATTTGGAGAAACAGATGTGACAAACGCAGCAGAAACCCAACCGGTTTTAGATTGATAGGTAGTTTTATACCATTGGCCTTGATGATCAGTAAGATCAAGGGTGGTGCCTTTCGGAATCGTGATGAGTGTTTTTCCTGTTGGCGAGGGTGTATCTCTTAGATTTAGGCCGCCTGACGCTGTAATTTCCCCTTTTGGAGTCGATATGATGGTTACATAATCAGACAGAGATCCAACCGGTCTTTAGATTGATAGGTAGTTTTATACCATTGGCCTTGATGATCAGTAAGATCAAGGGTGGTGCCTTTCGGAATCGTGGCGAGTGTTGCTCCAGTTGGCGAGGGTGTATCTCTGAGATTTAAGCCTCCTGATGCTGTGATTTCCCCTTTTAGAGATTGATTGCTTGAATTATTGTCCGTTGTCTTAGTATCAGAGTCATCTGATGGGGTTGATGGAGTCGATATGACAGTTATGTAATCAGCAGAGATCCAACCGGTCTTAGATTGATAGGTGGTTTTGTACCATTGGCCTTGTTGTTCAGTAAGATCAATCGTTGTGCCGTTGGGAATGGTAACAAGAGTTTTTCCTGTTGGTGAGGGGGTATCTCTAAGATTCAGGCTCCCTGTCGCGTTAACTTTCCCTTTCTTAGATGGATTATCGGAACTATCACTAGGGCTTTCAGATGGAGGTTCAACTTGCATATGTTCACGCATAAGACTATAGACTGATGGCGGAATATCTTCTTTTTCTGTGAGCAAAAGGGGAGCTTTAACTTTTGAAGCAAGGACTGTTCCAGCAACGGCATCTGGAAATGTTATCCCTGAGGCCAGGAAAAGATCATTAGACTCATAGGTACCTTTCATATAGGTAACGACTTTGGCATTGGTTTCGTACCGGTCCTGACCGCCTAAACGAGTCTCGACCGTGAACTTATTTCTCGTTAATTCAGTGGAAGGAACGACGACTTCTCCCCCAATAACGATTAAATGCTTTGGGCTAGCCTCTTGGTAGTATTGAATGACAGAATCCGGTAGAGTTGTTGACGTAAGAACAATCGGGATCTGTTTGATGCCTGCAAACGTTGCTGCTGATAAAGCATCAGGAAAATTATCCCCGTTAGCCAAGATTAATGAATCGCTAGATAAGTGTTTGGCCAGAAGGACCGAAGTTTCGTAACGGTCTATTCCGCCAATGCGTTCCCATTTTAACGCAGAATTATCAAGTTCCTTTTCTATAGAAGGTTGTAAACAGGCGATTCCGCCAAGAAGAATGACTTTTTGAGGTTTTAATCGCTGTAGTTCTTGGAAAACGCGTGGGTCAATAGAGTTTCCAGCGGTCAGTAATATAGGAGCATCTAAGCTGACCGCAAAAGGTGTTGAAGCAATAGAATCCGGGTAATCGGAGTATTCGCATAAAATAACTGTTTGAGCGGAATCCCAACCTTTTTGCGATATTTTAAGAGCCGTTTCAACTCTGTCCTGACCGGCTATACGTTCTGTTGAATAGACTAATGGGCTCGCTTGGGTTATAAAGGGTGAACTTAATATACATGTAAGCGATGTGATTATAGATAAAATAATTTTTTTCACAAATATTCCCTTCCCTTTATCAATATATGTCGATTATATCATAAAAACTAATATTTATTGATGAAATTAGTTAACAGCCTAAAGAACTAAGGAGCTTCACGTAACATGAAGCTCCTTTAGATGTTGGGATATTTAGCGCTGAACTTGAGATTTGATGGGTAAACTTTTCACATTACATATAACCTAGAAGGCAGCTTTTAAGATGCCAATAAAATCATCAACAAAACCTTGTCTTGGATTGGTAAAAGAACAGATATCTTTTAAGGCATTTTGCGACAGTGTTTCAATATCACGCTCATTTAGTCCCATCGCACTTAATCTGCTAGGAATTTCAATTCTAGAACTTAAATTCTTAACTGAGTCAATAATTAAATCAACTGCATGAGATTTGTTATGGGTAACTGTTCCCGTTGCGCTACATAATTGCATAATTTTTTGTTCCGGTACGGAAACCGAGTTAAATTCAAAAACATAAGGTAGTAAGGCAGCGGTATAGTCGCCATGGGTTTGATGGTAAAATCCACCCAATTGATGTGCTAGACAATGGACATATCCTAGACCTGCATTATTAAAAGCCATGCCGGCCATAATGCTTGCAAACATCATCTTTTCTCTGGCTTCTAAATCATTGCCATTTTCATATGCCCGAGGAAGATACTCAAAAGCCAATCTTATTGCATCAAGTGCTAAAGAATCGGTAATTGGGGAAGCTTCAGTGGATACAAAAGCTTCAATGGCATGTGAAACAACATCAATACCTGAGCTGGCGGTAACCTCCTTGGGCATTGATGTCATAAATATAGGGTCGTTAACTGAAATAAATGGAGTTATATAAGGCGAGCCGATCGTCATCTTTACTTTCCTGGAATTATCACATATTATAGCAAACATTGACAATTCCGCCGCGGATCCTGCAGTGGTATTGATGGCAATTTGGGGTAGCGCAGGTTGGGTAACTTTATTATAGCCTTCATAATCAATGATTGAACCACCATTTGTGGCAACCGTAGCGATTGCTTTGGCACAGTCATGGTTTGTTCCCCCGCCAACGGAAATGACCAGCTTGTAGTTTCGTTTAAATATATTTAGTCCTTTCTTAAAATAAGTTAACCCATCCTCTACAAAAGAAACAGTAGGGTTAGGATGTAATACACCGTCAAAAATATCATAGGAGATAAATAAATTTTTCAAGATTTTTTCTACATTTTCTACATATCCAAGGCTTAGTATGTTTTTATCGGTAACGATTAGTACTTTACTGAGCTTCCATGACAATAATTCATTAGGCAGGTCTTTAATGGCCCCAATACCGATAAGGTTGGTTTTGGGCAAAATATAATTATGAGTATTTTCCAAACTAGTTCTACCTCCTCGTAGATATCAATCTATTTTTGCAAACGAAGTTAAACAATTGTAATGTTAATTTAGGTACATGATCTTCATTTTCAGCAATAATTTTCATTGATCTATTATGGTTTTAGATAACCTTCTATATAAGCATTCAATTTATAAAAACCCCAAGTGGCTAGTGAAAACCAAACAACAAAACCTAATAACGGTAGAAGGATTCTGCTTTCTGATTTCAAGATTCCCATATCAATGACTAGGTTATAATACAATACAGAGAAGAAGATTCCGGCACAAGCAAAAAGGTAATTTAATGGTTTCTGTAGCGGCAAAAAATAGAAATATAATATGAAAAATATTGACCACGTAACATCGGCAAAAATATGTACACCCATGAAGCCAAAGGGTCCATAGTTTGTCCAAGCGAACAAACCGGTGACATATCCAAAGGAATGCACCAGTGCATCCATGATTCCACCAAAAATAATTCCATAAATAGATAAACGTCGGATTTCCATTTTGGGAACATTGACTATTAGGATTAATGCGAAAACTGCAGTAAAAATTGGATATAAAAGAAACTTGGGCATCGTTTGTTATCCCCTTTATATGTTTTTCCTATGGTTTTAGTTAGAATATCCACATTAACGCTTAATATTCCGGCGAAAAGATGTCTATTGTTACTTGTTCAATTGATTTACGACTTTCAAGATGATCTATAACGTAAATAGGAAAAGGAGTTTCGCGGTTTTGACACGAACCCTTTTCCTATTATGAACTAAACATTGAAGTCTTCAAGAAACTAAACTTCATCAAGGTCTTCTTAGGCTTGAACATCAATTTTATTATTTGAGGAAATAATAGACTTTGTTGGTGTTGTCTGCTCACTTTTATTATTTTGGCTGGATTTTTTTGCTTGTATTTGTTGGATTTGTGCTTCAATTTGTGCTATCTGAGTTTGTAATAATTGAACTTTAATCTGTTTTGTTTTAGCATCATCTGTACTTTGATTCTCAGTATTTATCTGCTTCTGAAGATTCTTAATTTGACTCGAAAGTTGACTTGTGTCACTGTCATTTCCAGATGAAGATGAATAAGAACTAATTGACGTCGAAGAAATTGATGAAATGTTCATGTTAAACCTCCCCATATTTCTACTTCAACATACTTATCGTAAAGAATTCTTGGAAATACCTTTGATTTATAGTAAACGCCAGAGATAATATATATTTTTTAAGGTAAACAACGTGGTCAAGATGAAAGCGACTTTATATTCTTTGCACCATGAAGTAAAATAAGAGGAAAGCTTCAAAATATGAGTACAAGAGGGAATGCAATGTATCCAATAAATTGTAACTATAAAATGCCTGCCGAATGGGTCAAACATACGCGCACCTTTATTTCCTGGCCAGTTCAAAGGTCTATGTGTTATCCAGAGGATTATGAAACAGTTTGCTTAGGCTATGCAGAAATTATTAAGGCTATTGCCGAATTTGAGCCTGTTACGATTGTGATGAATCCTGCTGATGTAGAGGAATCAGAAATGTTGGCATATCTATTTAAAAACGAGCGAATTGAAGGCCTAGCTATTGAGCATAATGATGCATGGCTTCGGGATAATGGTCCAACGTTTTTGGTGAATGATGGAGGAGAGGTCGCAGGAGTCAATTGGCATTTTAATGCCTGGGGCGGTAAATATGCGCCGTGGGATTTAGACGACCAGGTAGCGCCTCAAATTCTTAACTTTGTCGGGTTGAAACGGTTTGATGCTCCTCTTGTGATGGAGGGAGGTTCACTCCATGTGGACGGAGAAGGCACGCTTTTAACGACGGAAGAGTGTCTTCTGAATGCTAATCGAAACCCGGAATTAACGAAAGAGCAGATTGAAGCTGAGTTAAAGAAATTTTTAAATATACGGAAGGTAGTCTGGCTAAAAAACGGATTAGACGGAGATGAGACAGACGGTCATATTGACAACATCGCCTGCTTTGTTGCTCCAGGCAAAATCCTAATTCAAGTTTGTGACGATCCTGAAGACGCAAATTACGCGATTACCCAAGAAAGTTTAAGGATTCTTAGTAGAGAAACGGATGCTCTGGGGAGAAAATTTGAAATCATTCCCATCCAGCAGCCCCCAAAATTATTCTACAATAATACTCGCTTAACTCTGAGTTATCTGAACTTTTACTTTGTTAATGGAGGGATTATTTTGCCTATCTTCGGCGGTAAAGCGAAAGAAACCGATCAATTAACTGCGCAAGTATTGGGCGAACTATTCCCTGAAAGACGGATACGCACTGTTAATGGGATGGCAATTATTCGTGAGGGTGGAAATGTGCATTGTACAACCCAACAAATGCCCGGGGGTAAAAGGTAAGGGGACACAGGAATGTCTCTAATTGACTATAATTTATGGTAAGTAGGTGTAAACGTGAGAAACGTAATCGTAGCGGCGACTCAGATGAGTTGTTCTAGCAGCATTGAAGGAAATATCGAAAAAGCGGATGCGCTTGTTAGACGAGCAGTGGATAAGGGCGCCCAAATTATTTTATTGCAAGAGTTGTTTGAAACCCCGTATTTCTGTCAGAAGGAAAAGTCCGATTATTATGCTTATGCGACAGAGTTAGAATTGAACAAAGCTGTTCAGCATTTTAGGCAAGTAGCCAAAGAGCTTCAGGTGGTTTTACCGATCAGCTTCTATGAGAAGAGAAACAATGCCCGCTATAACTCTCTTGCCCTCATAGATGCCAATGGAGAAGTGCTGGGGAAATATCGCAAGAGTCATATCCCTGATGGTCCCGGTTATGAAGAAAAGTTCTACTTTAACCCAGGAGATACAGGTTTTAAGGTCTGGAGTACCAAGTATGCAAAAATCGGTGTTGGGGTCTGCTGGGATCAATGGTATCCGGAGGCCGCCCGATGTATGGTCTTAAGGGGTGCTGAAATACTTTTTTATCCAACAGCCATCGGTTCGGAGCCTCAAGATGGATCGATCGATTCTAAGGACCATTGGCAGACTTGTATGTTAGGGCATGCCGCAGCAAACTTGGTTCCCGTGGTTGCTTCCAATCGGATTGGGGTTGAGGTAGACGAAGATTCGAGTATTACCTTCTACGGATCCTCCTTTATTGCAGATGGGCAAGGGAACAAGGTTGCCGAAGCTGGTTGCGCGGAAGAAACAGTTCTAGTTGCTGAGTTTGACTTGGATCAACTCGAGATACAGCGGCTCGAGTGGGGAATCTTCAGAGACCGTCGGCCTGATCTATACAAAATTATTTCGTCTTACGATGGGGAGTTAAGTTTCTAGAAACCAGCCTTGCTTAAATGCAGGGCTTTAATTTTAATATCCCTATCGAAAAGCGCTTCGACGGATTTAACTTAATAATCAAGAAGGGTTATTTGATTTTCTGAAGAATAGCTTCTAGAGGTTGTCTAAATCTGTAAGTCTAATTTTAAAGGTCCATTTCTCAATAATTGAAATTAAACGGCGGGGGGATTTTATGCTAAGAATTGGTTTTCTAGGTCCGGAAGGCACCTTTTCCCAACGAGCTGCCCAAATTTATTCCTATAAGAATAACAATCATGCTGAATTAGTCAGTTTGCCGAGTATACGAGAAACTCTATTAGCAGTACAACATGGTGAGCTGGATTTGGCCGTCATTCCTTTTGAAAATTCTTTAGAAGGCTCAGTCAATGTTGTTCTGGATAGTTTGGCTTGGGAGGTGGACTTGCTTATCATTAATGAGCTAATTCTTCCAATCTCACAGACCTTGATGATCACGCCTGGAGCGAGATGGCAGGATATCACGGAGGTTTTCACCCATCCCCAATCAGCTGGTCAGTGTCGTCTCTTTTTGGAGAGCCAACTTCCGCAAGCCGAGTTGCATTTAACAAACAGCAACTCAGAAGGAGCTAACCAAGCTAAAAGAAATGGAATCACAGCAGGGGCTATAGGTCCGGAACAAGCGGCAGACATCTTTGGGCTGGAAGTTGCCCTTCGTGATATACAGGACAAAGACAATAATTTTACTAGGTTTGTAGTCGTAGGGAAAAATTCAGATTCAGCCCACTCCACTGCAGATAAGAACAAGACCTCAATTGTCTTTTCGACCGAACATAAACCCGGTAGTCTCTCTTGCATTTTGAATATATTTAGCTTATGGGATATTAATATGAGTAAAATTGAATCAAGGCCGTCTCGAGGAAAGCTCGGTACATATATCTTTTTTATTGATATTGAAGGTCATATGATCGACCCGGACGTTAGAGATGCTTTAACAATGGTAAAGCGAAAAACTACTTTTTATAAGTTTCTCGGTTCCTATCCAAGAGCGGAAATTGATTAGTCAATTTCCGACCTTGGATCAAGGTCCCATTCACCATCAAAAAACAGGAAGCTTTTTTTCCTGGATTTCTTTCTCCGATACATGGCAGTGTCGGCCTTTTTTATTAGATCCTCTGGATCTTGAGTATCACTTGGATAAAGGCTTATACCTATGCTGATTGAGATATAGACAGCCTGGTCAAAAATTTTAAAGGGATGTTCGAAAGCACGGATCACTTTTTCGGCGATAATACTTACATCCTGTTTTGTCTTTATTTGAGATAGAACTATTATGAATTCATCGCCACCTAAACGTGAGAGGAGATCGCTCTTACGAATACAAGATTGCAAACGTTCGGATACACTTCGCAATAGTTCATCTCCATAGGGGTGACCGAAATTGTCGTTCACTTGTTTAAACTCGTCAAGATCAAGAAACAAAACAGCCAAGAGTTCTGCATTCCGTTGGGCGTAGCTAATTGCAAGATTAAGTTGCTCACCAAGCAATGTTCTGTTTGGCAATTTAGTAAGACAGTCATGCAAAGCTTGGCGTTTATAAATTCCTTCTGAAATTTTTATATGTTCGTTTTCAGCTTCCAAAGTTTTTATTACGTTCTTTAGCTGGTAAACACGGCTTAGATGACTTGTTACATCCATGATTTGGATTAATGCATAGGTGTGTTCATTATAATAGACAGGACCGATCTGCATGTTTTGACGAATCATATCATCGTTAGTTTTCTTAGATGGTAAAACAAAATTGTGATGCAGGGCCCCAGAACAAAAACGTTTCTGTCCGAAAAAGAGAGCTTTATGTAAGATCTCGTGAAAAATCTTGTCACCGAAACGAGGACAAATAGTTTTAATTTTTTGTCCTATCGATTGTTCCTTCAGAATATGTGTAAATTGTTCCAACCAGGTGTTCCAAATAACTATATCTAGGTTTTGATCAACTACGATCGTACCGATATTGACCTGATCAAGAACCTGTGAAAGTAGACTATCCATTTAAATCCTCCGAAAGTTCGTTGACTTTTTCCAAAAGTAAAGAAACAGAATTCAAACTTAAGGCGATAAGAACAGCTCCTGTTATTCGGGTTTTAGATAGTGTAAAAGATGTATGTAATACAAGAATGTAGATATCGTTTTCTAAGAGGATTTTCTGAGTTTCAGATAAAGAAATAAGTTCAATTTCTGGTAAAGAGTATTCCACTCGAATATTTAATAAGTTGCCAAACTCTCCAATAATTGCATTGATAATAAGATTGCCAATTTCTCTTAAAATATCTAAATCCGTATCAACTAAACAGATGATGTTTTCATTTTCCACCGGTAATACAGGTTCCCCTACACAGGCAGTGACCAATAGTTTAGCCTGTTCTGGGGGAAATACTAGAAACGCTTTACCTTGAAATCCATTTCCGAAACTCATCGAAGAAGAAACTACATGACCTGAGGAGAAAACGGATAAATATTTATATTCTGAAAAATCCAATTCAGAAACTGTCATGTGTTAATTCAATTTTTTGATAAACCATTTCCGATAAAAGGTTAGCCGCTTGACCAATATAGACATTCACTAATTCGGTTAGAATGTCCTTTTGCATTAAACTAAGCACCAAACTCCCCCTTAACAATGTTAATAAGTTGTTCTGATTTTTCCTTGTTGAAGGGTTTGTGGATAAAGGACGTTATCCCGAATATCTCAATTTCATCTCTTGTGGCTCTTTGAACATCGGCTGAAAATACAATAATTTTTATAGATGAGTCGACTTCCCTAATTAATTTTAAAAGCTCCCATCCGTTCATTTCGGGCATTAAGAGGTCCATGATGATCAAATCTGGTTTCTCTGTGCGATAAAGGTTATAACCTTCAACTCCATTGTTGGCCATTAATAATTCTAAGTTTGGAATGTTGATTTGCAATGCCTTTCCTACTAAAGATCTTACAAAATTAGAATCATCTACAACTAAAATTTTCATGAGCCCATTTCCTTTCAGATAATAATAAATTTCACAAGAGAGTCTGAGTATTATAAAGCCTTTGCAGAGGATGTGACACTATCAATAAACGAAACTCTAGAGTGTTTGGCATATTTGGTTGTTTCTTCCTTTTGTATTTCTATTTTTTCTTTGAAATACCTTTTTTAGATGTAGCTAAAATGTTTATTATTTTACCTAAGAACGAGGGAAGTCGTTCACCGAAAACAAAGGGCTTTTACACATTGATAAATTGTAAACCCCGAAAAGACTATGGGTTGACAATAAGGTCACAATGACACAAATTTAAAGTGCGCCCCTGCTTTATGTGGTTTACAGTGGGGTGCAGGCTATTAAAAACGTTACTGAAAAGGAGAGCCCATGAATAAGGTTGACGTGATTAACCGGTTAGAAGAAAAGGTTTTGGCTGGTCTGGAAATTACCCAAGCAGAGGCCCAAGATTTGGCAGAGTTGGACGGGCCTGATCTGTATCGGCTTTTTACTGCTGCTAGCAGGATTCGTGATTTACGAGTTGGCAAAAAGGTAGAGCTGTGCGCTATATTAATGCTAAATCTGGTCGGTGTTCAGAAGACTGTAAATTTTGTGCCCAATCAGTGCATCATCAGACAGAAGTGGACGTTTATGATTTGTTGGATGAAGACTCAATATTGCAACGAGCACTGCAAATGGAAAGGGAAGGAGCTGAGCGGTTTTCCTTGGTGACAAGCGGCCGGGGAATAAATGAAGGGGATTTTCCTAAAGCCTTAGCCATTTACCGCCGCTTAGCCCGAGAAACGAACCTAAAACTTTGTGCATCCTTAGGAATAATTACCGTAAATATGGCCCGAAGCTTAACGGAAGCTGGTGTAACCATGTATCATCATAATCTGGAAACATCAGAAAGCTATTTTCCTCAGATATGTACAACTCATAGCTATCAAGATCGCATCAACACTATAAAAGCTTGCCAGGCTGCCAATTTGGAGGTCTGTTGCGGCGGAATTATTTCGTTGGGTGAAACTATGGGTCAGCGCTTTGAGATGGCCTTTACCTTGAGAGACTTGAAGGTTCAGTCAGTCCCCATAAATATTCTTAATCCCATCAAAGGAACGGTACTGGAGAATCAGAGTGTTTTACCAGCTTTGGAAATATTACAAACGATTGCCATCTATCGATTTATTTTGCCAGAAGCAAAGTTGCGCTTCGCAGGTGGTCGCGAAAATGCCCTGCGTGCAGGCTTTAGGCTATTTGGCGGGAATCAATGCTACTTTGGTAGGTAGTTATTTAACCACTTCCGGGCGTACCGTTGCTGAAGATATCCAAATGATCGTAGACATGGGGTTAGAAGTATAGTTGCTCTTGGCTACGTTTTTAGACAAGAGGGAAGTTTCTGCCATCTCTCAGAACTAATTCTGTTGGCCGCCGTGAACAACTTAACTCTTTTCTTCAATGTATAACGAGTAAAATCAAACTCATTGGAATAATTATGCCTTAGAACGCCCTGCAAAAAATATTTGTTGGTAATATTGCTGGTTTCGATAAGTTCGTTTTTAAATCTTTCAAATATATCCTGGAACTTAATTATATTTCGGTCAATGTCGATAATTGCTTCGTGGATTTTTTTCAGTAACTCTTTGCTAATCTTGATGCCACTGGGCAGTATTCGTTTTCCTCTATCACATAATATCGTCAGTTCAGTCAACCTTACATCAATTGCTCGGTTGTTCTCGGGCAGACGAACATCACCAAACAACTCACGCACATAATTGCGAAAACGAATTGATTCAGAATCGTCGTATAGTTTGATCCCATCAGGATAGTACCTTTCAAGCACGGCATAGTACATTCGTGAAAGGCTTGCTCTTTTCTTCAGATAAACTTTACCGATTAGGCGATAGTCGACTAGAACGAGTCGTCTAGCATCGTCCATTGACAGAGCAAAGGTGAAATTACCCAAAACATTGGCTATCAATTCATCCACCGATTCAGAATTGAGTATCTCAGGCAAGCCCTCTTTCAATTCGATTATTAATTCATACCATTTCTGGTCTCCGATGATGAAGCCATTAAGTTCGTCAGACCAATGTGCTGTGGAGCAGTTACTTTTTTTTAGAGAATATATAAATATATCGGATAAACTGCCTAGCAGTTCGGTTATATCATCAAGAGAGATATACCCGGCATTTTTGCTAAAGGCATAAAGTATATAATGAGGCATCGTCCTAGTAATATAACGATCGAAGCGTCCTAGAAATTTCTTCTCTATTTGACGTACTCCTTCATGGGTAAGTTCATAGGCGATACTTGTTTGTTCAAGTGTTGCTCCCTGGGCACGTTTTCTAAGTATTCCTTCATCTCGTTCGTTTTTAGACAAGTTGTGTAGCTCTTCTCTCAATAGGTTCTTCCTGTCTTTACTCAACCATTTTACGACCTTAATTAGTTGTGGGATGTCCTTTTGGTCTATTGTCAGAGTTAATATGTTTAATAGATCTCTGACCTGGTATATATGGGTCCTTTCAAACAGTTTCATTAGCCCACTTGTCTCATCTTTCACTCCAAATGCTGAGATCAAGGGAGTAATTCTTGCTTCATAATTATTAAAGGCTAGAGAGTTAATAAGCTGATTAAGCTCAGTCCTATTTTTTTTGGCATCCTCATAAGTGTCTACATAGGAATTCAAAACTGATATTAGACCTGCAAGACCTGTGTAGTTTTTTAAACACCAACTACACAGATCCTCTCCCAATAGCTCTGTAATTTCAAGGAGTTTGTTCGAAATCTCGGAATTAATACCATTTGCTTTATCAAATTCAGCAATCGAAAATGAAAACAACTTACTAAAGGCAACAGCTTTAGAAGGGTCATCAAGGCAAACATTAATCATTTCCGTGCCTAAGATACTATCGTCGGTTTGAGCATAGTCGGTCGTTTCTTTTAAATTTATCGTGCCTTCACAATGGATCCTGGCAGTGCCTTTTCCTTCATATTGTCTATGAGGATCTGTAAATAAATGAAATAAATGTTTTTGTTTTAAAACCATAAAATCAACTCCTTCTATATTTGTTTAAAAAAACACAAAGTGAGCCCTTAATTTTTAATAATTAAGGGCTCACTAAAACACTTGACCGCTCCAAATCAGCTATCGATTTGGTGCCCGGTTATGAAATTATAAAAGCCGCCAGATATCGTTAGACATCTTGACGGCTCCATTGCCGATTGATTAACTTTAAGTCCTGCTTAAAATAATACCTTTCAAATTGTAATTTGTCACTATATAAAATAGCTCATAAATGGGAGGTATCATAAGTTATATCGTAGTTAAGAGCTATATTTGATCGTTACGCAATATTCCTCAATATTTTAATTTACTAAGTTCATGCTCATAACGTATTCAACTAAATCATGTAAGCAAGAAAAATATATACTGAGGAAATGATGATTGATAGAATCATCAAAGGAAAGGCGATCTTCATAAAGCCTCTAAAAGTAATCACGATTCCATTCTTCTCAGCCAGTCCCGCTACAATGACATTGGCGGAAGCCCCAATTAGTGTTCCATTACCACCAAGACAAGCTCCTAAAGACAAGGCCCACCAAAAAGGTCTTAAGTTTTCAATTCCTCCGATTTGTCCCATCTTTTGGATTAGCGGAATCATCGTAGCTACGAAGGGAATATTATCGATAAAGGAAGAGGCAATAGCTGATAACCATAGTATTAACATTGACGTCGCAACGAGTGCTCCGCCTGTAGCTTCGATAGATTCTCTGGCTACCCATTCTATGACTCCAACATGGTCTAGAGCGCCAACGATTATAAATAAACCTGCAAAAAAGAAAAGAGTAGGCCATTCTACTGCCAGCAGGATATCTTCAGGTTCTTCTTTCGAAATAAACATTAATAAGGTGGCTCCGCCTAAGGCAACAGTTGCTGGTTCCAAGTGAAGCATGTTATGAATAATAAAACCCAGGATTGTCAGGGCTAGTGCCAACAAAGACTTTTTTAATAAGGCGTAATCCTTAATCGCTTCAATCTCATGTAGCTCCATGATTCGAGACTTGGAAAGTTCCGAAGTTACTAAGTCTTTGCGATAAACAAATCGTAAGATTAACATTGTCACTATAAATATAATTAATATCGGTACGATGAGATTACTGACGAAATCCATAAAACTTAATCCGGTAGCACTACCAATCATAATATTCGGAGGATCTCCTATTAAAGTGGCAGTACCTCCGATATTTGATGCAATGATTTGACTAATTAAGAACGGGACAGGATCTATTTCAAGTTCATAACAAATTGAAAAAGTTACTGGTACAATCAGTAATACAGTCGTTACATTATCAAGCAAAGCCGAGGTTATTGCAGTTACTGCAGCTAGGGCCACCATTATTAATAATGGATCACCTTTAGCTAACTTGGCAGCTTTGATTGCCATATATTCAAAAACTCCTGTACGGCGAGTTATCCCGACGATGATCATCATGCCAATCAGCAGTCCAATAGTATTAAAATCTATGTATTGAATGGCTTGTTCTTGATTAATTACATTAGCAAAAAGAATTAAGCTTGCTCCAATTAAGGCAACGACAGTTCGGTTAATCTTTTCGCTGATTATAAGTCCGTAGGTCAAAAAAAAGATTACGATGGTTATGATTACAGGTGCGTTAAGTATCACAATGTTGCCTCCGATCTAGAGAAATTGGAACAGCTGATTATTTAACCAGTAAATAATCAGCCGCTCCCTAACCTTGTACCATGAGCTAGATAGCTTCTTCACCTTGATCACCAGTACGAATACGTACAACTTCATCCACGCTTTGGACAAATATTTTGCCATCGCCAACCTGACCGGTGCGCGCAGCTTTAACGATAATTCCGATAACCTCTTCCACTTTTGCATCTCCGGTAACGATTTCAAGTTTAATTTTAGGTAACAAATGGGTGGTGACCTCTTGCCCCCGGTAGATTTGAGTATAGCCTTTTTGCCGACCAAAGCCAAGTACATGAGTAACGGTAATACCTAAGATATCGGCAGCCGCCAAAGCATCTTTGATCTCATCTAACTTGCCAGGTCGGATAATTGCTTCAATTTTCTTCATAGAAAATCTCCCTTCCTATCTATACACTTATTATACTGAATATTGAACATTGGCGAAACCTTTTTTATACTTATCAGAAAGTATAACTTCGTTACATACTGCAAGAAGGCTAATACGTGCGAAGACAGTGTCTTCGTCTGTAGCATAAGTGCAACCAACGGTTTCGCTTTCGCCAAGGCTCGGCGAAGCCGGGTTTTCTTTATAAGTTGATTGAAGGAGCCTTCATTTCAAATCCGGCATAGGCCTCCATGCCATGTTCGCCAATATCCAGACCAATTAATTCTTCTTCCTTGCTTACCCGTAGTCCGATAGTTGCTTTAATGATTCCGAATAGAATGAGGGCGGTACAAGCTGTCCAGGCAAACACTGAGGCTACGCCAATGAGCTGGGTAATGAGCAAGGAGGTTCCACCACCATACACCACTCCGCCGTCCACTGCAAAGAAGCCGACCATGATAGTGCCAAAGGAACCGCAAACACCGTGGACAGAAATAGCACCGACAGGGTCATCAATTTTGAGCACATTGTCAAAGAACTCAACAGAGAGGACAACCAAGATTCCGGCTAATGCACCAATTATAGCTGACCCGACCGGATTGACAGCGTTACAACCAGCAGTGATAGCCACCAGCCCTGCCAATGCGCCATTTAGAGTAAGGGATACATCCGGCTTTTTATACTTCAGCCAGGTAAAGATCATAGTCATAGTTGCACCAGCAGCCGCAGCTAGGTTAGTAGTTACTGCGATTTTACCGATGTCAGGGGTGGTGCCGGATAAGGTACTGCCTGGATTAAACCCGAACCATCCAAACCAGAGAATGAATACCCCTAAAGCACCGAGGGTAATATTATGACCAGGGATAGCAGTAGCCTTACCGTCTTTGGAGTACTTGCCAATACGAGGTCCGATGAGTAAGGCACCGATGAGAGCTGCCCAGCCGCCAACCGAGTGCACAACGGTGGAACCAGCGAAATCAATCATACCGCGTTGTTGTAACCAGCCACCGCCCCAAATCCAGTGACCGACTACAGGGTAAATCACCGCACTAATCACGACACTGTAGATGATATAAGAGGCGAACTTTGTTCTCTCGGCCATGGCTCCGGAAACAATAGTTGCTGCAGTAGCCGCAAAGACAGTTTGGAAAAGTAAGAAGGCCAAGAGGGGAATGGATAAACCTAAATGATCGAAGGTACCGGTAAATCCAAAACCAGTGGTTCCGAACAGTCCGGCTTTATCAACACCGAACATAATTGCAAATCCTACAGCCCAGTAGATTAAAGAACCTACTGCAAAGTCCATTAAGTTCTTCATAATAATGTTACCGGCATTTTTAGCTCGGGTAAATCCTGTTTCCACCATGGCAAAACCTGCTTGCATAAAGAAAACCAGAAAGCCACAAATTAAGGTCCAAACTGTGTCTATAGCTACCGCATTGCTTTCAACGGTAGGCCCATCGGCTAGGGCTACTGAAGGGATGGCTAAAAGTATAAGTGTAATAATTCCGAGTATTGTTGCTTTATTTAAAAGCAATTTTTTAAAATTTTTCATTAAATTATTCTCCTCCCTCTGATTGGATTAAATTTGATTTGGGATATGCTTGGGGTTTTGGTATAAGAACATAGTTATTTAATAGCTTCACTCCTTCCTAACGATATTATTCATTCTAAGTTGGCTCAAAGATGAGGTATAGCTGTCATTTACGACTGACTCCTAATCCCGTAAATAGGCCCTGCGTAGATGTCCGCGCCAAGTAGGGCCTTCTTTATACTAGTCAGAAAGTATAACTTTTTGTTTCATACTTTCTGGAAGCATAAGTGCAACTAGGGCAGCCGCTTTCGCCAAGGCTAACAAGAAGGTTAACACGTGCGAAGACAGTGTCTTCGGGCGCCGGCCAAGTTTTCTTTATGTTCATAAGAATCACCTCCTCTAAATACACAAAGCGCTTGGACATCTCTGCCCAAGCGCCATTGCTTGAATGAAATAAGGCGCTCTCGAAAAAAATTCGAGAGCGCCGTTGCTCATTACGGTTATTATACGGATTATTTGCTCATACGTCTAGTTGCATTTTTCAAAAACATTGTATACATGAAGATAGCCGTATGCCTTTAAAGATATATAATAGCACTATTTACTTGTAAGGATATGTATCTTTATAGGTACAAGCTTACATATACTTCCATGATTCTTCCGAATAGCAAAGTTAACGAGAACAATTGTATAAGAATTCTGACATCTATTAATATGACAATTTATATATGATATGATGGATATATTTTAGCACTAGTTTTGATCAAAAGGAGAGGAAACTTATGGTTAATGCAATATTCCTATTTATTCTCGCTGGTTTAGCTGAAATAGGAGGAGGGTATTTAATATGGCTTTGGCTAAGACAAGCACGATCATTTTGGTATGGAGTGTTAGGGGGATTGATCCTTGTTCTCTACGGTATCATACCGACCCTACAAAAGTTCCCGAGCTTTGGCAGAACCTATGCTGCTTATGGAGGCGTTTTTATATTCTTGGCAATTTTATGGGGATGGGGAATTGATAAGAAAATCCCCGATACCTATGATTGGATAGGCGCTGTAGTATGTTTGGTGGGTGTTTTTATCATGTTATGGGCGCCGCGTCCTTAATTTTTGCACTCAACATGTATAAAGTGAAAGGTGGGTGCACAATATATCTCCTTCGGAACTATAATAAGCCTCGGTCAGTTTGGGGTATACTGAAAAAGAAATTCAGGAATATTTGCAGAGAGAAGAGGAATATATGCTTTTGCCACTTAGCCAACTACCTGAACTAAGTCCAAACTGTCAAGCTTTCCCGTTGGTTGAAGAATTCATCGCCAGGAGCGAACTACTTCAGATTAAGGCCTACAAACAAAATGAGGTGACAGTGATCGACTGCGGTGTTAATGTTCCAGGCGGCTGGGAAGCAGGTCTTCTATTCGCTTCTATCTGCCTTGGTGGGCTGGCTCAGGTTAGACTTCATTGGTCCGATTTTAGTGGGTTTCGCTGGCCTGCGGTTGAAGTAGTCACTGATCATCCGATCCGAGCCTGCATGGCGTCTCAATTTGCAGGCTGGCCAATTAAAAATGGGGAACTATTAGCGATGGGTTCCGGTCCTGGACGTGCCATTGTTCACGAAGGTAGCCTGTTTGAAATTTTAGGATATGAGGATCATTCTGAGAGAGCAGTCCTTTGTTTAGAAAGTGAGGAACTTCCTTCAAAGGAGGTAATCCAGTATCTCTTAGAAGAGTGCCACTGTGATCCAAAGAATCTCTATATCTTGGTAGCCCCGACTGTCTCCCACGTGGGTTCAGTTCAGATAGCCGCACGTGCTTTGGAAACTGGCCTATCAAAACTTATGGGACTGGGCTACAATCTGGGAAAAATTGTTTCAGGTTGGGGGATTTGTCCGGTTCCTCCAGTAGCGTGTGATAATCTTAGCGCCTTAGGGCGGACGAATGATGCGATCCTTTATGGTTCCACCGTACTATATAACCTTCGAGATGAAGAAAACTTAGACTCTCTGGTCAAGCAGGTCCCATCATGTGCGTCCAGGGAATATGGGCGACCTTTCAAAGAAGTGTATAAGGATTATGGGAATTTTTACGATATTGATCCCCTTTTGTTTAGCCCAGCAGAAGTCTGGCTATGTAATTTACACAGCGGACGCTCTTGGCAGGCAGGATCTTTGCGTCCTGATATTTTGCGTCATTCATTTGGTCTAGAAATGAATTCATAGAAATGGAGACATATTAATAATAGAGTTCGAACCTGATCATTATAGGGATTCGGTTTTTTTTATGTGTTCAAAAACCTAGAATCTAAGGGTCTAAAGGTCTACAATATGAGTAAATACTCATATTGTAGTAAAATACACTCATTTATTTTTAGGCAATACTCTGGTATAATTGACTGATATATAAGTCTGTTAAAGACTTTTAAAAAAAAAAAAAAAACGTAAAATGAGGGGTTAAATTATGTCTGATCACGTACCCATTTTTCAGCATTCATGGACGGGCGATGAACAACTCTATGAAGAATTAACGGACAAACAATGGAAAATACTTAAAGCTGCCCTTACAGTTTTCACCGAAAAAGGATACAGTGCCTCTACCACCAGTGAGATTGCTAGGGTGGCAGGGGTGGCGGAAGGAACCATCTTTCGTCACTTTAAAACTAAGAAAGAGATCTTGTTGGCTACGCTAATTCCACTGATGCAAAATTTCATTGGTCCAGGAGCGGCAAATTCCCTACATGACCTCGTATTGCAATATGATAATTTACCCATTGAAGACGTACTCATGCTCGTTATCGAAGATCGACAAAAGCATATTACCGCCTTATGGCCTGTACTTCGTATCGTCATCATTGAAGCTAATTTTCACCCCGAGCTCAGAGATGTCTTACTCAACAATGTGGTGAAAAAGGTTCAGGAATCTTTTCTAGCATTTTTAAAGCAGCGTCAAAGTAAAGGTGAATTGCGCGATGACCTGGATGTTTGGACAATGATGCGTACTATAGTGGGAGCAGCTGCCGCTTATTTTGTGTCGCGTTCTTTATTTCCGGAACGTGAGCAAGACCACGACAATCGGCAAGAACTCAAAGCGATCGTGGACCTTTTCTTGAGGGGAGCCCAAGTCGATGTTCGATATTAGATATTCGTTGTACGATCAAACAATTATGAAACTCGGTTAGATCTTCGTTATTCGAACCACGAACCACGATCCACGAAAAAGAGCAGGAGGAGAAACCATGAGAAAGAAAATTGTACCCATCGCTATTGTTCTTGTCCTTATAAGCCTAGCTGTCTTGGGTAATCGGTACTTTAATCGCCCTGTTGACACAAACACTTATTCCGGAACGATCGAAGGAACAGAACTTCCTGTACAGCCGGAGCTCGGAGGGAGGATCGTCGACCTACCGATTCATGAAGGACAGGCCATTAAAACGGGCGACATTATTGCTAAGCTAGACGATAGTCAGGTTAAAATTTCGTTAGATACAGCGAAAAGCCAACAGGCCCAGGCCCAAGCCAAACTTAACGACCTTTTGGGAGGGGCGCGCGCGGAAGAAATCCGACGTCTTGAGGACCTGTTGGCCCAGGCAAATGCCAATGCAGCTGGTGTGGGCCAGAATCTACAGTTTGAAGAGAATAACCTGGCAAGTGATCAAAAACTCTACGAGAGTGGTGCAATTAGTAAACAGATTCTAGATGCCCAGCAAAATAAACGTGACACACTCAAAGCTCAGTATGAGGGTGCCCAAGCCAACGTTAAGGCTGCTCAGGCTAGCTTGGACCAAGCTCAGGCGGGTAGTACCCAACCAACGATCCAGGCCCAGAAAGCGGCCGTAGATATCACAGCTCAGTCTGTGAAAGCAGCTGAACTTAGTATCAGTAAACTAACCATAAAGAGCCCGGCCAGCGGGCAGGTTCTCTATAAACATGTTGAGTCAGGTCAAGTAGTCAATCCTGGTACTTCGCTAGTCACTATCCTTGACCCTAATGACTTGTGGATTAAGATCTATATTCCAGAAGCCAAGTTGAATCAGGCAAAAGTGGGGAGGACCGCTTTTATCGCTGTGGATTCTTACCCTGATAAAAAGTTCAAAGGCCAAATTCAATACGTCAGTGACCAGGCGGAATTCACTCCTAAGAACGTGCAGACGAAAGAAGAAAGAACGACGACTGTCTATGCAGTCAAAATTAGTATTTCCGAAGGTAAAGACCAGATAAAAGCGGGTATGCCAGCGGACGTAACCCTGCAATAGAGGAGTGAGGCAAATGAATCTGGCTATTGATTGCCAGGGCTTAGTCAAACGATTTGGGGCGTATACAGCGGTTCAAGGGGTAACGTTTCAACTTCCTCATGGAGCGATTATGGGTTTTGTTGGACCGAACGGTGCAGGAAAGACAACAATCATTCGCATGTTGTGTGGAGTTCTGATGCCTACAGAGGGTAAAGCTACTGTGCTTAGTTTCGACGTCTTGACTCAACCAGAGGAAATCAAACAGCGCATCGGTTATATGTCCCAAAAATTTAGCCTATATGACGACCTAACAGTTAACGAGAACATTGATTTTTATGCCGGGGTATACAATCTTCGGGGAAAAATAGCCCAGGCCCAGAAAACGCAAGTAATTGAACGGATCGGCCTGCAAGAGCGAACAGCTCAGTTAGTCTCTTCCCTTTCTGGTGGCTGGAAGCAAAGGGTGGCCTTGGCGTGCGCTTTGTTGCATAATCCACAACTCTTGGTACTTGATGAACCGACAGCCGGAGTGGATCCAGTTTCCCGACGAGTTTTCTGGGATTTGATCCATCAGCTAGCCAAAGAAGGAATGACCGTTTTGGTGAGTACTCACTACATGGATGAAGCGGAAAGTTGTGATTACTTGGGCTTTGTCTTTTATGGGCGCTTAATTGCCTTTGGTTCGCCCGATGATATGAAGAAAAAAGAAGCGAAAGATAATTTGGACGATCTTTTTGTCTATTATGTCGAACATGAAGCTCAAGACGACCCTCGTAACCGTATGATTAAAAAAGGAGGTCGAGGCTAATGCAGCGATTTTCCTGGGTGCGTTTTGTTGCGGTCTTGAAAAAAGAATTCATCCACATCCGTCGTGACCGCGCAAGCTTAGTTATGGCTATTGCTATGCCGCTGGGGATGCTCCTCTTATTTGGTTATGCGGTGAATACGGATGTGGAGCATCTGCCAACTGTGGTTTGGGATCAATCACGAACTGCCGATAGTAGAGATTTTATTACCTCTGTGCGTAATACCCAATACTTGGATCCTGATAATTTCGTTGAAGGTTATACGCAGATTGAAGGGTATTTGGACAGCGGTAAAGCCAGGGCAGCGGTTATCATCCCTCCCGATTTCGGAAAAAATTTACAAGGGGACAAACAGGCCAACGTTCAAGTTTTAGTCGACGGATCTGATCCAACGGTAGCTCGGGCAGTCATGACCGCATTTCAAATGCTTGGACTGGATAAATCATTGCAGCTTCAGAGTGAACGCCTCGTCGCCATGGGTACTGCTACAGGTATAAGCACGCCACTTAATATTGAGACTAGGGTCTGGTACAACCCGGACATGAAATCCATGGTCTTTAACATTCCTGCTCTAATCGGTTTGATCCTGCAAAACGTGATAGCCATGTTGACCTCCTTTTCCATTGTGCGGGAAAAAGAACGCGGCACCATGGAGCAATTAGTCGTGACTCCTATCCGTTCCCTGGAATTGCTTTTAGGGAAGCTGCTTCCCTTTGTATTTATCGGATTTGTTTCCCTATCCCTGATTCTAGCTACAGGGATTTTCTGGTTCGGAGTTATGCCGATCGGAAGCATTCCGCTCCTTATCCTTTTATCGACTATTTTCCTGATTACGATTCTAGCCATCGGTCTCTTGATCTCTAGCGTCGCTAAGACTCAGCTACAGGCGATGCAAATGACGTTCATCTTGATTTTGCCCTCTATCCTCTTGTCGGGCTTTATTTTTCCCCGGGAAACTATGCCCAAGCTGCTACAAATCATGGGTGGGTTATTGCCTCTGACTTATTTTCTGAAAATCGTGCGAGGAATTTTCCTCAAAGGTGTGGGGATCGAGTACCTTTGGCGGGACACACTAACTTTATGTGCGTTTGCAATTATTCTGTTGGCTATCGCAGCCAAGAAATTCAAAAAGAATCTGGATTAATAAATGTTCAAATCATGAAATTTTTATGATTTGATAAGCGGTTAGCAGAAGAAGATGGTATATTATAATGGTACATGGTAGGTGCCTCTAAAAAGAACAATAAGCAAAGAACAATAAGCAACTAAGCATTAGGGGATGGAGTGGAGATATGCTAGTACCATCGAAACGTCTAGACAGTTTAGGAGCGTCGGTTTTTAGCGAAATGGACAATTTGAAACGTGAACTAGAAAAAGAAGGAAAACATTTAATTAATCTTAGCATTGGAAGTCCAGACCGAGCACCAGCCTTAGAAATTCGAAAGATTCTTAGTCAAACGGTTCTTGATGATTCTCAATATGGATATACTCTGACTCGTGGAACAGACGATTTTCGAAGAGCTTGTGCTGAGTGGTACCAAGAACGTTTTGGGGTAGACTTGAATCCCGAAACAGAGGTTTTGCCTCTCATGGGTTCTCAGGATGGGTTAGCCCATATTTATTTAGCATATATCGACCCCGGCGATCTGGCCCTGATCCCGGACCCAGGATATCCTATTTATACAGCTGGTCTAATGTTGGCAGGCGGCGAGAAGGTTGCCGTGCCGCTTTTGGAGGAGAATGGATTTTTGCCAGATCTGCGGCAGATCAATCCTGATCTGGCCCGGAAAGCAAAGCTAATGTTCTTAAATTATCCGAATAACCCCACCGCGGCTGTGGCGCCACTTTCATTTTTTGAAGAAGTCGTGGCCTTTGCGAAAGAATATGATCTGCTCATCTGTCACGATGCAGCTTATTCTGAATTGGCGTTTGAAGGCTATAGGCCTGTGAGCTTTTTACAAGCTAAAGGGGCAAAAGAAGTTGGCATTGAATTCCACTCCGTCTCCAAGACCTATAATTTGGCGGGAGCGCGTTTAGGGTTCGTAGTAGGAAATGCTGACGTTATTAGAAATCTTTCTCAAGTTAAATCGAATATTGACTATGGTGTATTTCGCCCGGTATTGACAGCGGGAGCTTATGCGCTCAGCTCTGAAAAAGACTCAATTGAAGAAAATCGGAACGCCTATCAGCGAAGACGGGATATCTTGATAGAGGGTTGTGCGTCAGCTGGTTGGAATATGCCAAACCCACAGGGTTCAATGTTTATCTGGGCACCTGTGCCTACTAAGCAAGATTCCGTTGCCTTTGCCTTTAAGTTGGCTCGCGAAGCGGGTGTGATTGTAGTGCCAGGGCTGGCCTTTGGGGATTATGGTGAAGGATATGTACGTATAGCTATGGTTCAAGATGAAAGCGTTCTGCAGGAAGCAGTTCGGCGGATCCAACAGTTTTTGAAGAAATGTCAATAAGTTGAAAACAAATAGGTTTTAAGGGGAGTTATATACACATTTTCTAAAATGGTATACAACTCCCCTTATTGTATCAGTCAGAAAGCATAACTGCCGTTCCATACTTTCTGGATCGTTCCTGTCCATTATCCTTAGCAGCGTATCACTAATTACATTCCTTAACTTCTTTGATTAACTGTGCGATAGTTCCGTTAATTCTCGGGAACTCCAGCTTCAGATTCTCTAATGTCATTACTATTTTCTGAAGAATAATGTAGTCTCTAAACCATCTGTGATCCGCAGGGACGACATACCAAGGTGTTTGTTCAGTACTACAATTAGAAAGCACATCATCATAACATTTTTGATATTCATCCCAGAACTTTCTCTCAGCAAGATCTGCCATAGAGAACTTCCAGTGTTTTTCAGGCGTCTCTAATCTGTTGAGGAGTTTTCTCTGCTGAAATTCTTTTGATATATGCAAAAAGAATTTTAAGATGATCGTGCCATTACTTACAAGATATTTTTCAAACGCTGTTATTTCCTTAAATCTAGCCATGGCAGTCTGATCATCGATCGTTTCGTGGACTCGAGTTACGAGGACATCTTCATAGTATGAGCGGTTAAACACTGTTATATTGCCTTTTAGCGGCGTTGCTTTGTGGGCCCTCCAAAGGTAGTCATGCTCCAATTCCTCTGGGGTTGGCTGCTTGAAGCTTTGAACGACAAATCCACTCGGATTCACACCGGCAAGTGCCTTTTTAACAGTGCCATCTTTACCACTACAATCCATGCCCTGTAATATTATGAGTAGACTAAATTTCTTAGAGGCATAGAAGACTTCTTGAAGTTCAATGAACCTTTCTTGTAATCTAGTATAGTCTTGTTGAACATCCTTCTTCTCTAAGTGATCCGTATCAGTTGGACTGAAATCCTTTAAACTGATCTTGTTATTGGAGTTAATTGTAAAGTTTTTCAACATTGAGTACTCCTTTATAATACAACAAAGTAAAGATTGGACTGTAAATTGAAGCAAATGATTCTTGAGATTCTAAAAAAGAGTAAAATCTAATTGCCCTTCTTTATAGAATCTTCTTTAGCCAGTTTCTTACTTTTGCACTTGCATTTAGAGATATCAACCATTTTACCCTTGCATTTACATTTGACTTTAACTTTTTTTCCTTTATCTCCTCTTTTTTTCTTATTCTTAAGAAGAATGTTTAGTTCTGTTTGAAGTTTAAGATACTTATCTTCTAATTCTGCTACCTTAAGCTCAAGGATTTTTATAGCATGGTGTTCCTTGTCGTCTTCGTCCAAGGAGGTTTCTACTTCAGCTTCAATCAAGGGTAAAGCTCCGTGTTCAGTTTCAGTTACCGGAAGCGTTGCAATCTCATTTTCAGTTCCGGGTAACGCAGTAATCTCAGGGGTTAGCTCATGCTCATCTAAACGACCAGCAGTTTTCTTTAGCATAATTAAACCTCCAATTAGATCTCGGAATTATACCAAACGCTTCTTGTTTGGAATGTATCTTATTTCCTGAAAAAATTACGATTCAATCTCTTCATATGAGATAACCGGTACAAATTTTGAACGAAAAAGCGCTACTTCATCTGAAGCGGTTTTGCCAAAGTAAGGATTAAGAAAGATTTCCTGACTATTGATCGTTTCCTTTCCTCTTTTATCGATTTTATTGTAGGTGCCGTCCAGATTTAAAACTCTTGATTTACAGGTATCCTGTAAGGCTAAGCTTAAGACATTCATGACTTTTTCGCGAGCCTTAGGATCCTCAACCGGAAATAAAAGCTCAACCCTTCTATTTAAATTTCGTTTCATCAAATCGGCACTGGAAAGGAAAATTAGCTCTTCACCATCTCCATAAAAATAATAAATTCGACTATGCTCCAGAAACCTTCCTACAATGCTTCTCACCGTAATGCGCTCGCTAATGAAGGGGATATTAGGGCGAAGGCAGCATATGCCACGGACAATCAAATCAATCGTTACTCCGGCGGAGGAGGCATTATAAAGGGCCTCTATTATTTCTGTATCAACCAAAGAATTCAGCTTAGCAATAATTCTAGCTTGTTTTCCTAATCTTGCGTATTCAGTTTCTTTATGTATTAAATCTAAAAACTTTTTCCGCAGGCTAATTGGAGCAAGTGTCATTTTATAAAGATGAGATGGGCTGGAACAACCGGATAATGTATTGAAAATAGCAGAAGCATCTGCTCCAAAATAAGGGTTGGCTGTTAATAAACCCAAATCCGTATATAATTTTGCGGTAACATCATTATAATTGCCTGTTCCAAGGTGGACGTAGCGTTTAATTACACCATCTTCACGTCGTACAATTAATAAGATTTTACAATGAGTTTTTAGTCCGACAAGTCCGTAAATGACATGGCAACCTGCAGTTTCAAGTTTCTTTGCCCAAGTAATATTATTTTGCTCATCAAAGCGCGCTTTTAACTCTAAGAGAACGGTAACCTGTTTTCCGTTGTCAGCAGCCTGAGCTAAGGCTTCGACAATAGGAGAATTACCGCTTACCCTATAAAGTGTTTGTTTTATCGCCAGAACATTAGGGTCTTCGGCAGCTTCTTTGACGAGATTGACAATCATATCAAAGGAGTCATAGGGATGATGCAATAAAACATCTTGTTTAGAAATTGATTGGAATATATTATCCTCGTCAGAAAGGGTGCTATAGACGTTTGGCTTGATGGGCTCGTATCGTAGAGAGTCATAGCCCTTTAACCCACTTAATTTCATTAAAAATGTTAGATCAATTGGCCCGCTGATTTTATATACCGCTTCGGCAGAAATCTCTAATTCTTCTTCTAATATTCTAAGAATCATGGGATTGATACCATGTTCAATTTCTAGGCGAATTGCACTACCCCATTTTCTTTGCTTCAGGGATAATTGCACAGCAGTTAAAAGATCTTCTGATTCATCTTCAGCCACATCTAAAAAGGCATTTCTAGTAATGCGATAGCACCCTGTTGATAGGATGTTGTGATTATCAAATAAGGTTGTTAGATTTAATTTAATAATTTCCTCCAAAAGGATAAAGGATTTTTTTGAGTCTAAGGAAGGAATTTCAACTAGTCGATTTAATACTGAAGGAACTTGTATTGTTCCAAATAGTAGGTTGTCAGGGTTAGTGGTATCCTCTAATAATAATGAAATATTTAAAGTTTTATTTAGGATCAAAGGAAAAGGCTGATTCTTATTAACAACCATAGGGGTTAGAACTGGAAAAACATTATTTGTGTAATACTCTCGAATAAAATCGAGTTGGATATTGTTTAAATCCTTAGTTTTAATAAATTGAATATCTGCTTTCTTGAGAGCCTTTTTTAAGGAACGATTATAACAATTGTACATGTCGAAGACTAGTTTATGGGTTCTAACGGATATTCTTTCAACTTGTTCATTCGGTGTAAGACCGGAAGGGTCGATTTTTATGTAGTTGGCTTCGACAATACCCTGTAAGGATGCTACCCGAATCATAAAGAACTCATCCAAATTAGAACCCACGATTGAAAGAAATTTCAACCGTTCAAAAAGAGGATTATTTATATCTTGAGCCTCTTCTAAAACTCTTTCATTAAATTCTAGCCAGCTAAGCTCTCTATTAAAAAAATGTAAGGCTGAAAAACAATGATTCTTCAATTGCGCTTATCCTTTCAACTTTATTCTAATACCCATTACTTCTTGGAAAAATTCGACGTTATTCATTATATCCCACTTTTCTAAGAGAATATCTTTGTTACTAATCAGTCTAAGTTGTAAAGCATCAGTTGAAGCAAGCACTTCAATCTCACGAATTTTTTGCATGTGGGAAATATCCATGGATTCAGCAATTTTTAAGATCGAAGATAATTTTGACACTAAAATCTTTTCATGATGGCTTAAGACATAATAACTTTGATCAGAGTAAGTAGGAATTCGTGTGGTATGGTATTTGGCGATATTGGCTATTAACTCCAGTTCTTTGTCCGAGAATCCCATGATACTTTGAGTTCGAATAATATTTGAGGAATGGTTACCATGCTCACTCAAACTAACATAATTGCCAGAATCATGAAGAATCGCAGCCACTTGGAGATATAATTTCTCTTGATCCCCAAGGCGGTGATAATTCCAGGTTTTATCAAACAAGGATAAGGACATTTTTTCGACATAGGAAGCATGCTTTCTATCAACGCCATATTTCTCCGCCATATACCAGACAGAACTAATAATATCGTTTTCT